>CAMFET010000055.1 GCA_945949475.1 uncultured Phascolarctobacterium sp. | reverse complement strand
AGGTTTCGCCTAAGCGCATGGGCAGCTCACGGTAGGAGCGTTGACGGTTCAGGAAAACCTGATATTGGAAGGGACAGGTCATAGGACGCAGGGCAAAGCATTCCTTAGTTTCGTCATGCGGGTCGCCCAAAATGAACATGCCGTCCAGATAGTGATCCCAGTGACCGGAGATGCGATACAAATCACGCTTAGCCATCAGCGGAGTTTTGGTCAGCAAATAGCCACGCTTTTGCTCCACATCCTCAATCCAGCGTTGCAAAAGTTGGATTACACGCGCACCCTTCGGCAGCAGGATGGGCAGGCCTTGGCCAATATAATCAACAGTGGTGAAATATTCCAAATCACGGCCCAGCTTGTTATGGTCGCGCTTCAAAGCTTCAGCCTGCTGTGCCAAATATGCGTCCAGCTCCTCCTTCTTGGGGAAGGCCACGCCGTAAATACGTTGCAGCATTTTGCGCTTGGAATCGCCACGCCAGTAAGCGCCGGTAGCGCTGGTCAGCTTAATAGCGTTGCCCTTAATGCGGCCGGTGGAGTCCAGATGGGGACCGGCACACAAATCGGTGAAGTCACCTTGCTTATAGAAGCTGATGACAGCATCCTCGGGCAGGTCATTAATAAGCTCTACCTTATAGGGCTCTTCCTTTTCTTCCATAAATTTAATAGCTTCAGCGCGAGGCAGCTCAAAGCGCTCTAATTTGAGCTTTTCCTTGCAAATTTTGCGCATTTCGGCTTCCAAGGCAGCCAAATCCTCGGGAGTGAAGGGAGTCGGGGTATCGAAATCATAATAGAAGCCGTTGTCGATGCTGGGGCCGATGGCCAGCTTTACAGCGGGGTGTAATCTTTTCATAGCCTGCGCCAACACATGGGAGCAGGTGTGCCAATAGGTTTTGCGGTATTCCTTGTTTTCAAAGGTAAATTGATTTTCTTCAGACATTTTCTTTTCCTCCTGTATATATATCTGAACAGGGTGTGGGCTTCTTTTACAAGCTCGGGGCAAAAAAATAAACCCCAATCCCACACCAAAGGGACGGAGTTATCCGCGGTTCCACCCTCATTGACGCATGTAGTGACATACGCCCACTCGGTATCGTTAACGCCGATAATACGGACTGGCATACTTGCATATTGCTATGCGTTCCGCAGTCAGTTTGAAGGCGGTGCGCTTTACGTATTACCCTACCGCTCTCAGCCAAGGCGGTATTTTCTGTGGGGATAGCCCGCAAGCAGGTCCTTCGCATTACTGTTGTGTATCAACTTATGTTGTAATTATAGCACACTAAAAAAAGTTGTCAAGGTTTCACTGGAAAAAAAGCTGGTACTATTGTATAATAGAAAGAGTTTTATATTACTTCATCGAAAGGGGCTGGAGCATATTGTTTAAAAATAAATATTGGCAAAGCCTATTTGCTATTACAGTCTGTGTAGCCAGCCTGCTTACTGCTAGCACTGCGGCAGCCAAGCAACTGACCTTTATTTATATTCCGCTGGATAATCGGCCCGTGTGCCAAAACTATGTACGCCAAACCATGGAGGCTGTGGGCTGTAAAATTATCCTTCCGCCAGAAAAATATATTGCCTCCCATGAGCATGAGGGCAATCCCGAAAAAATTACCGAATGGCTACAAACCAAGGCCCCGAAAGCTGATGCCGCCGTTATCAGCACCGATAGCCTGCTTTATGGTGGATTAGTAGCTAGTCGCACCCATCATATCAGCCGTCAGCAGCTTAATAAAAGATTGCAGGTTTTGCGTAATTTGAGCACGGTGCTGCCCATCAGGATTTATGCCTTCTCCACCATTATGCGCACCCCACGAGCTAGTCAGGGACGCGTGGAGCCATATTATTATAGCACCTGGGGCCCCACGATTTTTGCTTATAGCGAGCTTTTAGACAAGGCTGATTTAGGCAAGCTAACTGCTGCGGACAAGCTAAGGCTGCAAGCAATTGAAAAGGAGCTGCCTGCGGAGTATCGTGAGGATTGGCTTACAAGGCGCAAGCTAAACCAAGCCATCAATGTGGAGCTGACGCGTATTGCTCGCCAGGGTAAATTTCACTACCTCGCCATTGGCAAGGACGACAATGCCACTTTATCGGCTACCCATATGGAAGCAAGGCAGCTAAGCCTCACCACCTTTGAGGTTCCTGCCACAACCCTACAGATTTTAGATGGCGTGGACCAGCTTGGACTGCTGCTTTTAGTGCGTGCCTACAACGAAGCGCAAGGCCTTGCGCCCAGCATTTATCCTCTCTATAGCCCTGGCGTGGGCGCTGGCACCCTGCCCCAGTTTAGCGATGCCCGCCTGCAGGATTCCGTACCTCAGCAAATAATTGCAGCCGGTGCCAAAGTTGCCGCTAAATCTACAGCTGCGGACTTGGTTTTGGCGCTGAACACCCCACCGGACGGTATTGTCAAGGATTCCACTGCCGATGAAAACCAATTTTACGCTTCGGCTGCCAATAAAAAATTTATTGCCCAGCTCAGCCAGCTGCTACAGGGCCGCACTCCTGTTTCTTTAGCAGATATCAGCTATTCTAATGGTAGCGATAATGGCTTTATGCACTTTTTAGCGCGCAGCACGGACCTCGGCCAGCTGGCAGCCTACAACGGCTGGAACACCGCCGACAACGCTGTGGGCTATGCCATTGCCCAGGGGCTCTTAGCGCCCTATATGCAGCCTAAGGAGCGCCAACGCCTACTGCAGCTACGCCTTATTGACGATTGGTATTATCAAAGCAATGCGCGCCGCAAAATCAGTGATGAGCTCGAAAAGCACGACCGTGAAGCCATGAAGTACGAGCTACTGCAGGCCGAAAAACCAGTGCTAGAATATGTCACCAAGCAATGCCAGCGGATGGCTAAGCAGTATGCGATTACAAAAAACACTCAATTTACGCTAAGCTTTCCTTGGAGCCGCTTATTTGAAGTGGATGTAAGCTTAAAAAAGTAAATGCTTATAGCTCACAGTAATACTTCTACTATCGCGTAATGCTGTAGGTAACACTTATTCAGTATATATTAAACACAAAAAGGAGATAGGTTTGCGCCTATCTCCTTAATTTTTTACTTATTTTCCTGGTCGCCCTTGTGCATAATACGCTCTAATTCCTGCATGAAATTTTTCACATCAGCAAATTGACGATATACAGAAGCAAAGCGTACATAAGCGATTTGGTCAGTTTCCTCCAAATGCTGCATCACCAGCTCACCAATGCGAGTGCTTTCTACCTCGCTTTCGCCGTTCATGCGCAGCTCACGCTCCACACTATCAGCGATTTCCTGCACCCTTTCATAGGGCACGGGACGCTTTTCAAAGGCCTTTAACAGGCCTCCTAACAGCTTTTTAGCGTCAAACAGCTCTCGGCGTCCATCCTTTTTGCTAACAACCAAGGGGGTTTCCTCATACTTTTCGTAGGTCGTAAAACGACGGCCACAATCAGGGCATTCTCGACGCCTACGAATGGAGGTGCCATCCTCCACGGCACGACTATCTATGACACGACTGTCTCTGTATGAGCAAAATGGACACTTCATGCTGTCTTCCTCCTAAAAATTATCTACGCAGCCAGGGCGGAATCTCGTTGCCGCCGTTAAAGCTATTAATCACGTTGGAAGCAGGTCTCTTTTCAGCCTCAGGGCTCTTAATCATGGTTGCATTCTTCAGGGTAGGATTCTTTTTTTCAAAACCGGTTGCAATAACGGTTACACGAATTTCGTCCTCCAAAGCCTCGTCAATAACTGCACCAAAGATGATATTGGCGTTCGGGTCCACGGCCTCGGTAATGATTTGGGAAGCCTCGGTAACATCGAACAGGCTCAGCTCCTTACCGCCAGTGATATTGAACAGCACACCCATAGCACCATCCACAGAAGCCTCCAGCAAAGGACTCTTAATGGCGGCTTCGGCGGCAGCCTTAGCACCACCCTCGCCCTTAGCAGTACCAATACCCATCAGCGCACTGCCTGCGTTAGACATAATAGTCTTTACATCGGCAAAGTCCGCATTAATTAAGCCCGGCACACCAATCAAATCGGAAATACCCTGCACACCTTGACGCAGAACATCGTCGGCAATGCGGAAGGCATCCAGCATAGAGGTACGACGGTCAATAACCTGCAGCAAACGGTCGTTAGGAATGGTAATAAGAGTATCCACCTTTTCCTTAAGCTTCACGATACCGTTTTCGGCTTGGTTCATGCGACGGCGACCTTCAAACATAAAAGGCTTAGTTACAACGCCCACTGTAAGAGCGCCAACCTCTTTAGCACATTCTGCCACTACATGAGCAGCACCAGTACCAGTGCCACCGCCCATACCAGCAGTAACAAAAACCATGTCCGCACCCTTTAATGCTTCCACGATTTGGTCACGGGATTCCTCGCAGGCCTTTTCACCAATTTCCGGATTGGCACCTGCGCCCAAGCCCTTAGTCAGCTTTTCACCAATTTGGATTTTGTTTTCAGCCTTGGACAAAAGCAAGGCTTGGGCATCGCAGTTCACAGCAATAAATTCCACGCCACGAACTCCGGCCGTAATCATTCTGTTGACAGCATTGTTGCCGCCGCCACCTACACCAATAACCTTAATATTGGCCAGGTTTTCAAAGGTAGTTTCCACATCATCAAACATATTCTACGTCCCCCTTAAATATTGGGTATCATTATTGATAAATATCTAGATTTAGTATTCTTCCACATCAATAGCCATTTTTCCTGCTAAGCTTAGAAAATTATTTTCCCATATACAAGCGGCGAATAACACCAATATTTTGGAAGATACGCATACCAAAAATTAAAATGGCCACCATATATAAATCTATGCCGATCATATTGCCCGCATAGCAAAGAAAAGCTCCTAATAAGCCATTAATAAAGAAGCCGGAAATAAAAACATCGGTATCATAATTGCTTGCCATAGAAGCGCGTATACCACCTAATACTGCATCCAGACCCGCCATAACAGCTACAGCCAATAAACGAGCATATTCTGGTGGAATGCTAAAGGGACAATAAATGCCGGCTATAATGCCGATTACGAGACCAATCATAGCTGCGAGTATCATTGCTGTTGTCCCTCCACGTTTTTAGCATATTTATAATTACGAGGTTCTTTAAGGGCGGGAATGCGCACCTTTTCGGACGACTTAATTTTAACCTGAATCCCCCAGAATTCAAAGGTTTCTGCTACACCACCACGCAGGCGCAGGGCGCTGGTTAAGGTTTTGGGTGCGCCAATAGCCTTAATCACATAGGGCGGAGCACTGCGCACATTATTTACCGAAACCGTAGGTCCGGCGCAGCGCACCTCGCTCATGGCAACAATACGCTGGTCGTTCAGCGAAATTGCCTCGGCGCCGGCAGCACGCAGCTCGTTGAGCACACGCAGCAAATCCTCGTCATGGATTATGTACAGATTGGGGTTTTCGTTAGCTTTTTTAGGAATATTGCTGTCATCCAGTACTATCTCGATGCCTGCTCCCTCCACCTCAGTGGTTCCTGCAAGCAGCTGTAAACGCGCCAGCGCATGGTCAGCAACATTATCAGCACCCTTTTTACGCAGCTCGTTGATTTCCTGCAGCAAGAGCTTATTTTCTGTTTCCATGCCCTTTAAGCGCTCGGACAGGTCCTCAACCCTGTCCATCCTGATGGTCCTTTGCTGTACCGTGACCTTATACTGTACGGATAGCATAAAGCCTAACACCATGAATACCATGGCAATTAAAACCTTGCCCTGTAAATCCATAGTAAAAAATTTTTTCATTTTTCCACCCTCATTTTTTCTCCTCTTTGGGAATAAGCTTAATGTATGGTTTAGCAAAGGTTAAATCAATATATTCAGCTCGGATATTTTTATTTTTTATTTCATTGAAAACGGTCATAAAAACCGCTCCCTTTTGAGGTAGCTTTTGCACCGGCCCTAGCAGGAAGGGAAAGCTATTACGCATTCGCAGCTTGACCTCCTGCCGATTGTCAATGCCGATTTCTGCGATTCTATCCCTAGCCTCGCCGCTTAAAAGCTGCAAAAACTGTAAAATATAGACCACATTTTGATTATCCACCTTATCCCCTATAAAAACATTGCCGCATTGAGCACCTACTAAAACAGGAGCCTTGGCATCGGGAATGCCGGTGGTTACATTCATAACAAAGCCATTATAATCCAGCTGTAAATAGCTGCGATAGGAGTTGGCCACATATAAAGCAGGCTCTCGCTCTTCCACATAAACCTCGTAGCTGGTAGGCCAATGGTAATCAACCCGAGAGTTTTGAAAGCGAATGTCATGCTTTAACTCGTCCT
>CAMFET010000054.1 GCA_945949475.1 uncultured Phascolarctobacterium sp. | reverse complement strand
TTGGAGCTGCTGGACAGCAAAAAACGCCATATCGTTGGCGCTGGTATTAACACCCGCGACTATGCTGAGCGTGTGCCCGCACTGGTTGACGCTGGTGTTGACGTGCTCTGCATTGACTCCTCCGAAGGCTATAGCGCTTGGCAAAAGATTACTCTGGACTGGATTCGTGAACATTATGGTGACAGCGTAAAGGTTGGCGCTGGTAACGTTGTTGACGCTGAAGGCTTCCGCTTCCTGGCTGACGCTGGCGCAGACTTCATCAAGGTCGGCATCGGCGGCGGCTCTATCTGCATCACTCGTGAGCAAAAGGGCATTGGCCGCGGCCAAGCAACTGCTTTGATTGATGTATGCAAGGCTCGTGATGATTACTACAAAGAGACCGGCGTTTATATTCCCGTTTGCTCCGATGGTGGTATCGTTTATGACTACCACATGACTCTGGCTTTGGCTATGGGTGCTGACTTCATGATGCTGGGCCGTTACTTCGCTCGCTTCGACGAAAGCCCCTCTAACAAGGTTAATATTAACGGCACTTACATGAAGGAGTATTGGGGCGAAGGCTCTGCTCGCGCTCGCAACTGGCAACGCTACGACATGGGCGGCGCAGCTAAGCTGTCCTTCGAGGAAGGCGTTGACTCCTATGTTCCCTATGCTGGTAGCCTGAAGGATAACGTAAACCTGACCTTGGCTAAGATGCGCTCTACTATGTGCAACTGCGGCGCTCTGAATATTCCTGAGCTGCAGGCAAAGGCTAAGCTGACTCTTGTTTCTGCAACCTCTTTGGTTGAAGGCGGCGCTCATGACGTACTGCTGAAGGAAAACAATAACAGCAACTATCCGAAATAATTAGAATACTAATAAAAAGCTCCCGAATCATTTGGTTCGGGAGCTTTTGTGCTATATGAACTTCATGTTCTACAAGGAGTATGGAAGGGTAGAAAGACTTTTTGCAACAAAAAAGCCTTGCCCGATATAAGTTGGGCAAGGCTAAAACTTCATATGGTGACCCCGGGCGGATTCGAACCGTCGATCTTCGACTTAGGAGGTCGCTGCATTATCCTGCTATGCTACGGAGCCATACATTTTTAAATAGCTTATTCTATATATGTTATTAGGATACGTGCTTAGATGCAGCGAATCGCGCCAAAACTAATGCATTACAAGCGCTCTGCTAATCCTGGAGGCATGCTCCATTCAACGCGAACACCGGTCTGACCCCATAGGCGAGTCATGCTAACCTTAAAGTTCTCTAAGCTTGCCAATGGCTCCAGCGTTTTAGTAACAAAATCGCGGATAGTTTCACCCTGGGGCACATCAAGCGTTAGCGGTGTAGCCAAAAACTTCTCCACTGCAGCTTTAGCCTCTGCCACCGGCAGGGTTACAAGTGCAGTTTTGGTCTCTTCATTGTATTCGACAAATCCATAATTACAATTATAATTTAAAGTAACAGCAAAAGTACTCATGCTTAAATCCCCCTCTACTGCCTAATATTATAGCAATTTGCACTGCTAATGGCAATATGTGAGTTTAATTGAGCAGTTAAAAACTAGCTTTGTTTTTATTTAGTATGTTTCTTGTCTAATGCTTCTTGATTAGGAGCCGCGTTAGCGTATTTGGTGAGGGCAACCTTAGTGATGTGGAAGTCCCCAACGGTACCAGGGCCATCGATGCAGCCGTTGGGACAAGCCATGCCTTCGATATAGCTGCAATCAAGTTGGCCATTAATCGCAGTTTTAACGGTCTTAAAGCAGCTTTCTAATCCAGAAGCATACACAGCCTGCCTTACTTCACCGCCTAAGCCTGCCACGGTTTCCTTTACTGCCGAGGTTACACCGGCTGTCAGCGGATAGCCAAGGCCAAGTCTTGATGCTTCGCGCTCAAATTCATGGGGGTCCATATCGGCAAATTTAATATCCTTGCCCTCGAGCATGCATTGTAGCTCTTCAAATGTCATAGCAAATTCAATAAAATCGCTGTGCTCACGCACTTCGTTCTTTTTGGCAATGCAGGGGCCTACAAAAACTAGCACCGCATCGGGGAATTGGTTGCGCACATAGCGTACAGTGGACATCATAGGGGAGTCGGTTTCGCTAACATGCTCAGCAGCCTCGGGAACGTGGGTTTTAACAAGCTTCACAAAGGCTGGGCAGCAGGAGCTGGTCATAAAGCTCATTTCCTTGGGAACCTTGTGGATATATTCACGTGCTTCCTTAACGCTGGTGATATCAGCACCCATGCCAACCTCAATGATTTCGGCAAAGCCAGCCTTTTTCATAGCGGCATAAACTTGCCCCATGGTAATCTTTAAACCATATTGGCCTACAATGGAGGGAGCGACTAAGCCAACAACCTGTTTGCCACTTTTAATAGCCTTGATAACGCGCACAATATTGCTGCGCTCATCGATAGCGCCAAAGGGACAGGCGTTGCGGCAGGCACCGCAGGTAACACATTTACTATAGTCTATTTTAGCCTTGCGGTCATCACCTATGCTGATAGCACCTACGCCGCAGGCGCGTACACAGGGACGATGAATTTCGAGGATAGCGCCATAGGGACATACCTGCTTACAGCGTCCGCACTCGATGCATTTATCACGGTCGATATAGGCCCGGTTTTGCACTAGGCTGATAGCCTTTTTAGGGCAGTTATTCATACATTTGTGAGCGATGCAGTGTCGACAGACATCGGTAACATAATAAGCATCTATAGGGCATTGGTCACAGGCCGCCGGGAGCACATCAATAATGGGGAGATCCTTGCGTTCGGGCTCAAAGAGAGTTTTTTTGGAGGCCTCGATAATGTTTTCCTTGCAATCCTGCCCAAGGGCCATATCAATGCGGTTTTTCAATACAGCGCGCTCTTTATAAACACAGCAACGATAGCGAGGTGTATCATCACGCACCTCTTGCAAAATATCATAAACATGGTCGATGAGTACATCGTTCCAGGTATAACGTGATAAATGCTCCAAAACCATACGCCTTAATTGAGCTACGGCGGTTACTTCCATGTGCTTCCCCTCCTCATAGTGGCAAAAATGTATAATAATCCGACTCAAGAGTTGTGCGTTAAAAAACTATACATGATTTCTTTTCTGCATTGAGAACAAAAATCCTGCTAGATTACTCAAAGAAAAAAATTAAAAAAATTTTGCTTTCCCCTCTTTACAAATCCAGAAGAAGGCATTATAATAGTCCCATAAAGCAACGATGTTGTTGTTGAACTTGTAAAGAGTTCAAACCGCATCGTTGCTTTTGCTTTATATTCGTCTTTTGGAAATGAACCTTATTTGTATATGGTTTTTGGACGAGGACGAAAGTGCAACGAAGCACCGGGTTGTGTGTAACACAGCTGGCGGTGCTTTCTTTATTTTACAGAGCTAGAGAGAAGAAAATCTGTAAAGCACACCACTTGCATTTAAAATGAGGGGCTTACGTTTGTAAGCCACAAATCTCACAAGAGAGCTTAGGGAGGTAAAATCATGAATGATGTTCAGAAATTATTTGGCAGCTTAGTATTTAACGAAACTGTTATGAAGGATCGTCTGCCGACTGTAACCTACAAGGCTTACAAGCAAGCAATCATCGAGGGCAAACCCTTGAATTTGGAAATTGCTAACATTATTGCCAACGCTATGAAGGATTGGGCTTTGGAGCATGGTTGCACCCACTTCACACATTGGTTCCAACCGATGACCGGTATTACTGCTGAAAAGCATGAAAGCTTTATTTCTCCTACTGCTGAAGGTCGTGTTATCATGGACTTCTCCGGCAAGGAATTGATCCAAGGCGAACCCGACGCCTCCAGCTTCCCCTCCGGCGGCCTGCGCGCTACCTTCGAAGCACGTGGTTATACTGCTTGGGACCCTACCAGCTATGCTTTTATCAAAGATAACTGCCTGTGCATCCCCACCGCGTTCTGCTCCTACACTGGCGAAGTGCTGGATAAAAAGACTCCGCTGCTGCGCTCCATGAATGCAGTTAGCAAGGCAGCCTGCAATATTTTGAAGATTTTTGGTATCAACACCGTGCGCGTCAACAGCACCGTTGGTCCTGAACAAGAGTATTTCCTGGTTGACAAAAAAATGTGGGAAAAACGTAAAGACTTGGTATACTGTGGACGCACCCTGTTCGGCGCTAAATCTCCTCGTGGCCAAGAGCTGGAAGACCATTACTTTGGTATCATTAAACAAAGAGTACTGGCCTTCATGAAGGATTTGGACGAAGAACTGTGGAAGCTGGGCGTACTTGCTAAAACCGAGCATAACGAAGTAGCACCTGCTCAGCACGAGCTGGCTCCGATTTTCTCCTCCACCAACGTTGCTTCTGACCACAACCAACTGATGATGGAATTCATGAAACGCGTTGCTCTGCGTCATGGCTTGGTTTGCCTGCTCCATGAAAAACCCTTTGATGGTGTTAACGGCAGCGGCAAGCACAACAACTGGTCCTTAGCTACTGAAGAGGGCATGAACCTGCTGGATCCCGGCAAGGAGCCCTACAAGAACCTGCGCTTCTTGACCTTCCTGGCAGCTATTTTGAAGGCTGTTGATGAATACCAAGACCTGCTGCGTGTATCCGTAGCTAGCGCTGGTAACGACCATCGTCTGGGCGCCAACGAGGCTCCTCCGGCAATCGTTTCCGTATTCCTGGGCACCGAGCTGACCGCAGTTTTGGAAGCAATCGCTGCTGATAAGGTTTACACCGGCAACCCGGCTGAATTCATGAAGATTAGCGATGACACCATTCCTGCTCTGGTTAAGGATAATACCGATAGAAACAGAACCTCTCCCTTCGCCTTCACCGGCAACAAATTCGAGTTCCGTATGTTGGGCTCTATGTTCTCCATCGCTGGTCCCAACATTGTGTTGAACACTATCGTTGCCGAAGAGCTGGAGGAGTTCGCTACTAAGCTGGCCGATGCTCCTGACCTGGAGGCTGCCGTATATGATCTGGTTAAAGAAACCTACTTGGCTCACAAGCGCATCGTCTTCAACGGCAATGGTTACACCGATGAATGGGTGGCTGAAGCTGCTAAGCGTGGCCTGCTGAACCTGAAATCCACTCCGGAGGCTCTGCCGTATTTGGGCAGCGAAAAGAACGTGGCTCTCTTTGCTAAGCACCACATCTTTACTGAAGCTGAAGTTAAATCCCGTGTGGAAATTCTGCTGGAAAACTACAGCACCACCATTTCCATCGAAGCTGCTACCGCACTGGATATGTTCCACAAGGATATTCTCCCCGCAGTTGCTGCTTACACCGAGGATTTGACCAAGGCAGTGCTGGATAAAAAGGCTGCTGGCATCAGCGCAGGCTTTGAAGCTGAGCTGGCAAGCAAGCTGAGCACCCTGAGCGCAGAAATGTATGCCGCTAGCGTGAAGCTGGATGCCGATTTGAAGGAAGCAGCTGGCATTGAATGCAGCAAGAAGCAAGCTACCTTCTATCATGATGCAGTAGTTGCTGATATGGAAGCTCTGCGTAGTGCGGTTGATGCTGCGGAAGCCTTGACCGGCGGTAAGTACTTGCCGTATCCTACTTATGGGGAGCTGCTCTTCGGCGTAAACGAGTAAGAGAAAATCGTGTATAAGGTCGCATCTGCTTCGTTGTGACTCCTAGACGTACCTCTAGTACGCCGTCGTCGTCACGCCTCGCATCTACAACCTTCTCCACGATTTTGATGAATTAAAGGTGTGTATAAGGTCGCATCCACTTCGTCAAATATATAAAAAAATCATATAAAATCTCTGTACACAACGAGGTGTATTCTGCAAATAACGTAGGATACACCTCCCTTCTTTTTTAGGCCGCCAGATAAAGATAAGAGGCCGGAAATAAAAACAACATGCTTCGGCATGCATCGATAAAAAACATCGTTTAAACGAGTAAACGATGGCTGATTTTTATGAGGGGTGATTAATAATGGATAAATTTGTATCTACAGATACTATATGGGTACTAATCGGTGCCTTCCTGGTATTTTCTATGCAGCCTGGCTTCGCCATGGTTGAGACCGGCTTTACCAGAGCTAAAAACGCTGCTAACATAGTTATGAAAAACGTGATGGACATGAGCTTGGGCTCCATCGTCTTTTGGATTTTGGGCTTCGGCCTGATGTTCGGCGAGGATATCGGCGGCTTCATTGGTGCTCCGGACTTTTTCGTAACCGGGGACTATAGCGGTAGCTATCCTTCCTCCAGCTTCTTCATTTTCCAAACCATGTTCTGTGCTACCGCAGCCACCATAGTTTCCGGTGCTATGGCTGAACGTACCAACTTCTTGGTTTACTGCATTTATAGCGTCCTGATTAGCGCGTTGGTATATCCCATCAGCGGTCACTGGATTT
>CAMFET010000053.1 GCA_945949475.1 uncultured Phascolarctobacterium sp. | reverse complement strand
CTAATATGATAGCGGCACAAAACATCTAAAAATTCCTGCTTTTTATCAGCTAGGAGATAGTCATAGCGAATGCCGCTTCTGATAAACACCTTTTTGATACCGGGTAGAGCTCGCAGCTTGGCCAAAAGCTCAATATAATCACTGTGGTCAGCATCAATATTGGGACAGGGCTCGGGGAAGAGGCACTGACGATCCTTGCACACACCATATTTCAGCTGTTTAGCACAGGAGGGGTGACGGAAGTTAGCCGTGGGGCCACCCACATCGTGAATATAACCCTTAAAGCCTGGCAGCTGGGAAATAATCTTGGCCTCACGAATGATGGACTCGTGGCTGCGCGCTTGGATAATACGCCCCTGATGCGCATGAATCGCGCAAAAGGCACAGCTACCAAAGCAACCGCGACAGCTCACAATACTAAACTGCACCTCTTCTAGCGCAGCCACACCACCCTTAGCATCGTAGCTTGGATGCCACTGGCGCACATAGGGCAAATCATACACGGCGTCCATTTCTTCCTGAGTCAAGGGATAAACGGGCGGATTTTGTACCACGAACTTATTCTGCCCACGCTGCACCACCGGCTTGCCATAGAAGGGATCCTGCTCCCTGCTTTGCAGATGATAGGCTTGTGCGAAAAACTTTTTATCATCGCGAATAGCCTTCCAGCCAGGCAGCTTAACATATTCTTGGCCTTCGGGCAGCACATCGCAAGCGTAGGCTGTGCCGCGGATATAATGCATATCCTCCATGCTAGCACCGCCAGCAAGATAATCAGCAATCTCCACAATCTGCTTTTCGCCCATACCATATACCAAAAGGTCGGCACCACTGCTTTCTAAAATAGAAGGCAGCAGCTTGTTTTCCCAATAATCAAAATGCACAAAGCGGCGCAGGCTAGCCTCAATACCACCAATAATTACGGGCAGATCCGGCCACAGCTGCTTTGCCCTCTGGGCATATACCATCGTGGCATGGTCAGGACGCTGACCCACCTGTCCACCAGCAGTGTATTTATCAACAGAGCGAGGATTTTTCGCTGCCGTATAATGACACAGCATAGAATCAAGATTACCACCGCTAATCAGCACTCCCAGACGAGGTTTGCCCAACGCAGCAAGGTTTTCTGCCTTAGAGCAATCAGGCTGACACAGCAGCGCCACCTTATAGCCCTGCGCTTCCAGCACGCGACAAATCACAGCTGGACCAAACGAGGGATGGTCCACATAGGCATCACCGCTGATGAACAAAAAATCGAGCTGTTCCCAGCCTCTTTCTGCAATTTCTTCAGGGGAAATGGGTAAAAATCTATTCATTAAAATCTCCTAAACGCAGCCCTTACTTAGCTTTTTCGTCTTTAGTATCAGTCTTAGCAGCAGGCTGTGCCTTTTTAGTTTCAGGCTCTGCTACCTTAGCGCTAGCAGGCACACTTTGCTTACTTTCGCTGATTTGCTGTTTATCATTATTATTAGTAACGACATTGGTATCGGCACCAGCACTGGCCTTGCTCTTGTTGGGCTTAGCATAGCTGCTCTCGCTTTGGGAACCCTGCAGCGTATAGGTCTTCACTGCCACGCCATGCTCGCCCTGCAAATCCACATTCTTGCCGTTAAAGGCAATTTTCATCACGCCGATATTGCCATATTTAACGACCAGCTTCTCCTTGGCCTCAAAGGTTTTTTTATCCTTAGCGCGCACCATGCCGGCAAATACCTCCTTGCCATCGGCCTGCACCTCTAGCCAGCAATCGCCCGTAGCCTCCATTTCAACCTGCACCTTGTCCCAAGCAACAGGGACTTCGGCCGCAGGCTTCTCCTTTACCGGACTTGCCACGCTCTGAGGACGGTTCTGGAAATACTGCACAGCCTTAGGAATAGCAAAATAGCCACCTACCAAAGCTAGCAGAACGACCACTCCAACCAAGCATTGCTTGATATCAATATGGGGTAAATTAGGTAGCTCAAAACGACCTGTGCCACTGCCCACATCGCGTGGGTCCTTCAGCTGGATATTTAGCTTAACCTTATCCACCTCACGAATACCGGAACTTCTCATAGCATCCTTAGCCATACCTGTGGTACTAGCCTTGTATAGCTGCACTAGCTCCGGACCATTTAAGCCCAAAAAATTACCGTAATTGCGAATCATGCCCTTGAGAAAAACCTCGCCAGGTGTCTTTTCATATTCATCCCGTTCCAAGGCCTCCAAATAACGCCCACGGATGCTAGTTCCATGCTCGGCCTCGGCTATGGATAAGCCCTTGGCTAAACGCGCCTCTCTTAATAATGTACCAACGCTTTTTTCAGTGTCCACTTGTTAGTACCTCCACATTAAATGATCATCCTGCTTAATCACGTTTTAGGAAGCGCTCCTCGGCCTCCTGTCTAGACATTATAACCTCTCTGGGCTTGGAGCCAACTGATTGTCCCACTATACCCAGCTCCTCCATCGTATCTACAAGCCGCGCCGCCCTGGTATAACCAATGCGAAAGCGTCTTTGCAGCATGGAGCTAGATGCCTGACCCATATCCAAAACTAAGCTCAAAGCATCCGCAAACAATTCATCCTCGGCGGGAGCATCACTCTCGGCTTCCTCGCCACCTGTATTTTTATTCTTACTGTCGCATTCCAGCTCCTGCTCTGTTACCTCTTCGGTATAGTTAACAGGAATGGACTGCTTCACAATAAAGTCTACAATCTTATTTAATTCATCATCGGTCACAAAGGCACCCTGCACGCGCACCGGCTTATTAAAGCCAATCGGGTAAAAGAGCATATCACCCTTACCCAAAAGCTTTTCCGCGCCACCCATATCAATAATGGTGCGTGAATCCGTTTGCGAAGAAACGGCAAAGGCAATGCGCGAAGGAATATTAGCCTTCACAATACCGGTAATAACATCCACGGAGGGTCTCTGAGTTGCCAAAATTAAATGAATACCAGCAGCACGAGCCTTTTGTGCCAAGCGTAAAATAGCGTCCTCCACATCAACCTTAGCCACCATCATCAGGTCGGACAGCTCGTCGATAATAATGACGATGAAGGGCATTTTTTCCTCAGCCTGCGCATTATAGCTATTGATTTCGCGCACATGGCTTTCAGCAAAACAATTATAGCGCCGCTCCATCTCAGCTACAGCCCAATGCAGCGCCGAGGCTGCCTTTTTCGGCTCCGTAACCACGGGCGTTAGCAGATGAGGGATGCCGTTATAATTCGACAGCTCCACCACCTTGGGATCCACCAAAATCAGCTTCACCTCTTCGGGGCGAGCCTTATATAAAATGCCAGCGATAATTGTGTTGATGCACACGGATTTGCCGCTGCCCGTAGAGCCTGCCACCAAAAGATGTGGCATTTTGGACAAATCAGCTGAAATAATATCACCACTAATATCCTTACCCAAGCCAATGCACAGTCTGGAGGGAGCAAGGCGCACCTTAGCGTCCTCCACTACCTCTCTAAAGCAAACTGTATCATTTTTAGTATTGGGCGCTTCGATACCAATAGCCGATTTCCCGGGAATGGGCGCTTCAATACGCACGCCCGGCGCCGCTAGACGCAAAGCAATATCATCAGCAAGGTTCACCACCGAGCTAACCTTTACGCCGGGTGCAGGCTCCAGCTCAAAGCGTGTTACCGAGGGACCACGGGTTACCGCAATAACCTTGGCACGCACCCTAAAGTCACTCAAGGTCTGCTCCAAAATGGCGCATTGCTCCATAATATCTCGCTGATAGCTAGCCGGGTCACTCACCCTGGGACTGTTCAAAAGCTCTAGCGGGGGCAGCAGATAGTCTGGCTGCGCTGCCGTTTGCTCACTCTCCTGCTCCTTGGCAGGCTGCGTACTGACAGCAGAGCTCTCTGCTGCATCTTCATGCTCTGCACCTTGAATCTTATCCGCACTATCATAAATGGCAATCTCTCGTGCGGCGGTTAAACTAGCAGCGTCACTTTGTGTTGCCGCAGGAGCATCTACAAGCTCAAGTTCCAAGCCATGGCTGCGCTCCTGAGGCTTAGCTTCATTCTCAACCTGACTATTCTCGCGATACTCGTTGTGAATAATACTGTGCTGCTCCACGCTCGCCCCACCGGTACGCTCGTTAGCCACATTAGGCTGTACCGGCATCTGCGGGGCAGGACTGTTAGCATCTAGAAAGCGATGCTCCGGCATGGGCGCAGGCACATCTGCATTATCATAATTAATGACGGGACGCAAAACAATATTACGCTCCCGCTCAAGCTCACGCGAGCTTTCCTGCCACTCCGGCACCTGAATCGGATCCTGCTCCAGCTCCTGCTTCACAGGCTCCTTTTCATAGGGATTATCCCCACCTCCTAAAATGCGCTTAAAGGAGGATTTTTTCTCGATACCATCGGTAAAGCTACCAAACTCGTCACTGCGATACACCTTTTCAATATTATTTTTATTATTTTTCTTAACAGGCACAGCCTTACCAGTGTCACCTGCAGTACCCTGTGCTTGACCAAAGCTAATCGGCTTAAAAATATTTTTAGCGCCCTTTGGCACAGTCTCTTCTTCCTGCTCCAAGGCCTTTTCCAGCTCTTCATCGGTCTTATCCGTAATATCGGCCACCAAATCGCGCAGCCAATTGGCAATAATCCCCACCGGAAAAAGCAAGCCGAAAGCACATAGCCAGCCCAAAACTAAGACCAAAAGGCTACCAATGCCACCCAAATAACGGTGCAGGGGCAGCACTATCAGTGCACCCACAAGGCCACCGCCCTCGGGCAAAAGCTGCGGCTTGAGCTCCTCTCCCATGGGCACAAAAACATGATGAGCTGTGCCCAAAAGGCACAGCATCACCAAAAAAATAGCCAGTGTTTTTTTCTGCCACAGGGTCAGCTTGCCTTCCACAAACAGCTTCCAGCTCAGCAAAAAGCAGGCCAAGGGCAATAAAAAGCTGCCCTCGCCCAACAAATACAGCTCACACTTGGCCACAAAGGCCATGGTCCCACCTGGCTCATCCATAAACAAGGCAGAGCCAGTCAGCAGGCCCATCAGCAAAAAGAAGCCTGCTGCATAAACTGCTGCTCGAGAATCAGTATGCTGTTGTTGCTTCTTTTTTACATTACCCTTAGCCAAGCTAAAACTCCTAATCTAACCTTAAATCTCCATAATAATGGGTAAAATCATCGGGCGGCGGCGAGTGCGCTCATAGAGGAAGCGTCCTAAGCTGTCGCGCACGGTGGATTTAATAGCGGACCATTCGCTAACGCCATTTTCCTCACATTTTTCCAAAGCCAGCTGCACCTTGTCCTTAGCCTCATCCATCAAGCCTTCTGCCTCGCGTACATACACAAAGCCGCGCGAAACAATGTCCGGACCCGAAACAACGTGGCAATTCTCTTTATCAATAGTTACCACTACGATCATAATGCCATCCTGGGACAGCTGACGGCGATCACGCAGCACAATATTACCAACATCACCTACGCCAAGGCCATCCACCAGCACCTTGCCGGCCGGCACCTTGCCATTAATGCCAATGCTATTCTTGGTAAGCTCAATCACACTGCCATTTTCGGCAATCACAATATTCTCCTTAGGCATGCCCAGACTTTGTGCCAAATTAGCGTGCTTAATCAAATGGCGGAACTCACCATGCACAGGAATAAAGAATTTAGGACGCACTAAATTGTGCATCAGCTTAATCTCTTCCTGACTAGCATGGCCAGAAACATGCACGCCGTTGCTCTTTTCATAAATCACATCCGCGCCCAGCTTATACAAATGGTCAATAGTGCGCGAAACCAGCTTTTCGTTGCCAGGAATCGGTGTTGCCGAGATAATAACTGTATCACCGGGCATAATATCCACCTTTTTGTGGTCATTCATCGCCATGCGAGTAAGCGCGCTCATGGGCTCACCCTGACTACCGGTAGTAATAATTACGATCTTATCGGGAGTATAGTTATGTGTCTCATCAATATCGATAATTTCGCCCTCGGGAGCCTTGAGATAGCCCAGCTCCTTGGCAATATTTACAACATTTACCATGCTGCGACCAATAACTGCCACCTTGCGATCGTATTTTAAAGCAGCATCAATAACCTGCTGAATACGATGCACATTACTGGAGAAAGTGGCTACAATAATGCGATTCTTGGCATAGCGGAACTCGTCATCAAAGGTTTTACCTACCATTTTTTCGCTGGGAGTAAAGCCAGGTCGCTCTGCATTGGTGCTATCGGCCAACAGAGCCAACACGCCACGGTCACCATATTCGGCAAATTTATTGAATTCTGTAACCTGTCCATCCACGGGGGTATGGTCAATTTTAAAGTCACCCGTATGAATAATCGTACCAATGGGAGTATTAATAGCAATTGCTATAGCGTCGGGAATGCTGTGATTTACGCGGATAAAATCGAGCTTAAAGGCTCCAGCGGTAATTTTATCGCCGGGCTTAATAATACGGCAGTTTTCGGAGCTCACACCGTTTTCCTTCAAACGGCCCTCCAAAATGCCCAGAGTAAGTGCGGT
>CAMFET010000052.1 GCA_945949475.1 uncultured Phascolarctobacterium sp. | reverse complement strand
TTAACACTTCTCTGGTATACCTTTGAGCGATAACACATAAACTAATCGATAAACCACAATTTATAAGAATAAAGGAGAGAATACCATGCCAGAAATGCCTGAGGTGGAGCAGGTCAGAAAGACCCTTGCTCCGCATATTGAAGGAAAAAGGATTACCTCTGTCGAGGTATATTTAGATAGATTAATTAAGCATCCAACTGCCGCAGAATTTGTTGAAGGTCTAGTGGGCAAAACTATTCAAAAGGTCGGTCGTAAGGGCAAGTATTTGGTATTGCACACGGATGTCAACCAAAAGCTTATCGTACATTTGCGTATGACGGGCGCGCTGATTGCCCAAAAGAGTGAGCTGGAGCCGCCGGCTTACTCTAAAATAAAATTTACGCTAACCGATGATACAACCATGTGGTTCACTGATATTCGCACCTTCGGTACACTGTATTTAGTAACCAATGACGATGCTTATATTGAAGGTTATGAAACCTTAGGGCCGGAACCATTGAGCGAGGGCTTTACCGTGGATTATTTGGAGCCCTTGGCTGCGAAGAGCCGCAAGCCTATTAAAACTTTTATTTTGGACCAAAGGGTTATTGCTGGCTTGGGTAATATTTATGCTGATGAATGCTTGGCTTTATCGGGCATATTACCTACGCGCTTGGCAAATACTTTAAGCCATCAAGAGGTTGTGTCCTTACACGAGGCCATCAATGCTGTGATTGCGCAGGGAATAAAAAATAGAGGTACCACCTTCCGTGATTACAAGGATGGCGAGGGCAATAAGGGTGACAACCAAAATCATCTCTTAGTTTATGGTCGCAAGGGTGAGCCCTGCAAGCAGTGTGGCGCAGTGCTGGTTGGCACTAAGGTGGGCGGTCGCGGCACCGTATATTGCGAGCATTGTCAAAAATAGGGAGATAAGCATGATTACGATAGGATTAACAGGGGGCATTGCCTCCGGCAAAAGCACGGTATCGGCAGAGCTACGCCAGCAAGGTGTGCCCATTTTTGATGCGGACCAAAATGCTAAAGATGCTGTGGCTAAGGGAAGCAAGGGCTTGGCAATGGTTGTCGAAGCCTTTGGCAGTGAATATCTAACCGATACGGGTGAGCTGAATCGTCCTAAGGTTTCGGAGCTTGTTTTTCATGATAAGGCAGCGTTGAAAACCTTAGAAAGCATTCTGCATAAAATCGTGTGGGAGAATGCGGAGCAGTTTTTGCAGGAGCAAAAGCAACTGGGCACAAAAATTGCTGTCTTGGATGTACCACTTTTGATTGAAACAGGCTGGCATAAGCAGGTGGACAAGGTTTGGTTGGTGGCTGTGAGCCGTCGCCAGCAAATCGAGCGAGCCATGCTGCGCAGCGGCATGACAGAAGCTGAGGTTGTGGCTCGTATTGATGCCCAAATGTCCTTGGAAGAAAAGAAAAAATATGCTGATGTAGTATTGGATAATAGTGGTAGCTTGGAACATACCTTGGTACATGTGCAGCAAGAATTAAACAAGCTCTTAGGTGAAAGCAGTGGCCACTAAACGTAAAACGATTACCCGCGGCAGTAGACGCAAAAAAAGAAGCAGATTACCAGAGTATCTTATTGTTTTGGTACTGCTGCTGGGACTTTGCTTCACTGGGTGGAAAATTTGGAACAGCGATACGGTGCAGATGCGCTTCGTATATATGTGGGAGCATCAACAGGATATCATTACCTATAGCCAAAAAAATAAGGTGGACCCCTTTTTGGTAGCGGCCATTATTAAAAATGAAAGCAATTTTAACCATAAGGCTGTTTCTAAGGTTGGCGCTGTGGGCTTAATGCAGATTATGCCGGAAACAGGGCGCTGGATTGCCGAGCAAATGGGGCTCGAGAATTATCAGGATACAGATTTATACCAAACTCGCACTAATATTCGAATGGGCTGCTGGTATTTGGGGGAGCTGGACCACGAGTTTAAGCATAATTTGGCGCTGGTGATGATTGCCTATAATGCAGGACGAGGGCAAACCCATGAGTGGATGCACGAGCTTGGTTGGGATGATAATTTTAATGATTTGAAGGCTATTCCTTTTCCTGACACGCGCGAATATGTGAACAAGGTCTTGCAGGACAGAGATAAATATTACTTACTCTATCGGGATAAGGTGCCCTTGCGATAAGCTTGGTGTGGCTGGATATTTTCCTCATAAAGACTGTTGACAATTTTACATTTCTATGTTATCATTACTATGTTGCTTATGAAGTAACGGCTGAATAGAAATGCGGTAGTGGCGGAACGGCAGACGCGCTAGCCTCAGGAGCTAGTGGGGGCAACCCCGTGGAGGTTCAAATCCTCTCTACCGCACCATTTTTATATTCAAGGTTATTTCCCAAAGACGCGGTCGTGGTGGAACGGCAGACACGCCACTTTGAGGGGGTGGTGGGAGAAATCCCGTATGGGTTCAAATCCCATCGACCGCACCAAATAGTTCAGTAGACGTTGTGCAGAGCATAACGTCTTTTTTGTTGCCTAGCAGCCTTGGAAAAAACTAAAAAAATCGCAAAAAAGGTGTTGACAAATCTGCGTCAATGCATTATACTTATATTCGTTGCTGATGCACTAGCAACAAGATGCGGAAATAGCTCAGTGGTAGAGCACCTCCTTGCCAAGGAGGGGGTCGCGAGTTCGAATCTCGTTTTCCGCTCCACTTAAAAATTTGCCCGACAGATTGCTTCTGTCGGGTTTTTTGGTATTGTCAAGAAGCGAGCATTGTGATATGATATTATGAGCGATTTGTGTCAGCACATTTTCGCTAAGGAAAGCTGACAGTTTAATCCGATTATATTATTTTTTACCCACATAAATTTAAGGGAGGATTTTATTAATGAACGTTACTGTTGAAAGAGTAGAAAATGAGGCAACTTTAAAGATTACCGCTCCGGCTGCTGATGTTAATGCTGGTTTCAAAAAAGCTGTACAAAAAATTGCTAATAGCGTAAATATTCCTGGCTTCCGCAAGGGCAAAGCTCCTCGCGCTATTATCGAAATGCACTATGGCAAGGAAGCAATCAAACAAGAAGCTTTCGAAATGGTTGCTAACAAGCTGTACACCGAAGCTCTGGACGTTAAAAACCTGATTCCCGTTGAAGACCCCAAGGTTGAAGAATCCGTATTCGAAGAAGGCAAGGATATGGAGCTGACCATTAAGGTTACCGTTAAACCCGAACCCGAACTGGGCGAATACAAGGGCCTGCATGTTGACAAGGAAGAGCCCGTTGTAACCGACGAGGATGTTGAAGCTCAAATGAACGACCTGCGTAACCGCAACGCTAAAATGGTTGCAGCTGAAGACGGTCATGTAATCGAAAAAGGCGACTTCGCTATTATCGACTTCGCTGGTACTGTTGGCGGCGAACCCTTCAGCGGTGGCGAAGGCAAGGGCTATCCTCTGGAAGTTGGCTCCAACTCCTTCATCCCCGGCTTCGAAGACCAACTGGTTGGCCTGTCCAAGGGCGATGCAACTGATGTAGAAGTAACCTTCCCCGAAGAGTACTTCGTAAAAGAGCTGGCTGGCAAAGAAGCTGTCTTCAAAGTAAACATTCAAGATGTTAAGATTAAACAATTGCCCGAGCTGAACGATGAATATGTAGCTGCTAACAGCGATTTCAAAACTGTTGAAGAAATGCGCGCTAACTACAAGGAACGCATGCAAAAAGCTGCTGAAGAAAATGCCAAGGTAGCTTATGAACACGCTCTGATTGATGCTGCAGTTGCTAATGCTAAATTCACTGTTCCGCAAGTTATGATTGAAGACCGCATCAGCCAAATGGTTGAAGAAATGCGCATGAGCCTGGAAAGCCGCAAGATGAACATGGATATGTACAAGCAATACACCGGCTTGACCGATGAACAAATCCGTGAAAACCAACGTCCGGCTGCTGAAGAAAACGTTAAGACCGACATCGTTCTGGACGCTATTGCTAAAGCAGAAAACATCCAAGTTGATATGGCTGATGTTGATGCAGAAATCGCTGCTATCTCCGCTCAACATGGTGCTTCTGTTGACGAAGTTAAGAAGATTATTAAATCCAATGGCACCATGGGCCTGCTCTTAGCTAACATCCTGCGTCGCAAAGCTGCTCATGTTGTTATCGACAGCGCAAAATAATTAAAGAATTAAAATTTAGCTAAAAGAACGCAGTAAAGGAGTGTGACAAAATGAATTACGTGCCTATCGTGGTTGAACAATCCAGCCGAGGCGAGCGTTCCTATGATATTTACTCCCGCCTGTTAAAGGACAGAATCGTGTTCGTGACTGGCCCTATTGATGACAATATGGCCAATGTTGTCATCGCTCAGTTATTGTTCTTGGAGTCCGAGGACCCCGATAAGGATATTCATCTGTACATTAATAGTCCTGGTGGCAGCGTTAGCGCCGGCATGGCTATTTATGACACTATGCAATATATTAAACCCGATGTTTCCACAATTTGCATGGGTATGGCAGCTAGCATGGCTTCTGTGCTTTTGGCTGCTGGTGCACCCGGCAAACGCTTTGCGCTGCCCTATTCTCGGGTGATGATTCATCAGCCCTTGGGTGGTGCGCAAGGCCAGGCAACTGAAATCGAAATCCATGCGCGCGAAATCCTGCGTATTCGTCAGGAAATGAACGAGGTTTTGGCTAAGCATACCGGTCAAAGCGTGGAGAAGATTGCTGCTGATACCGAGCGTGACCATTACCTTACTAGCAAGGAAGCAAAGGAATACGGCCTGATTGATGAGGTTGTTAGCCGCAGCAAATCAGCAGAATAAGATACCAAGGAGATTTACAAGATGAGTTTTGACGATGGTCAGGGCAAGGAGCTGTGCTGTTCCTTTTGCGGTAAACGCGAAAGCCAAGTGCGCAGGTTAATTGCCGGTCGCGGTGTGTATATCTGCGATGAGTGTATCGAATTCTGCAAAGATATGCTTGACGAGGATAAGCAGCAGGCAGCTGAAGAAAATGGTACCGATATTAACGAGCTGCCCAAACCGAAAGAAATTAAGGCTATTTTAGATGAATATGTAATCGGCCAGGAGGAAGCGAAAAAGACTCTTTCCGTGGCTGTTTATAACCATTATAAACGCATTAATTATGAAGTGCAGCACCCGCAGGCCGAACGGGATGTGGAGCTGCAGAAGTCCAATATTCTGATGCTTGGACCCACTGGTAGCGGCAAAACCTTGCTGGCGCAAACACTGGCTAAGATTTTGCAGGTGCCCTTTGCTATAGCCGATGCTACAACCTTAACAGAGGCTGGCTATGTGGGTGAGGATGTGGAGAATATTCTCCTCAAGCTGATTAGTAATGCTGATTATGATGTGGAGGCTGCCCAACGTGGTATTGTCTACATTGATGAAATTGATAAAATTGCTCGTAAATCCGAAAATGTTTCCATTACTCGTGATGTTTCGGGCGAGGGTGTACAACAGGCTTTGCTAAAAATTTTGGAAGGCACTGTGGCTAGTGTGCCGCCTAAGGGTGGGCGCAAGCATCCCCATCAAGAGTTCATCAATATTGATACCACCAATATTCTCTTTATCTGCGGTGGTGCCTTTGCTGGCATGGAGCATATTGTAAATGCTCGCGTGGGTAAAAAGAATCTGGGCTTTGGTGCGGATATTCGCAAAAAAACAGAGGTCAATATCAACGAAGCCTTTGATAAAGTGTTGCCCGAGGATATTATGAAATTCGGCATTATTCCCGAATTTGCAGGTCGTTTGCCCGTAGTGGTAACCCTCAATTCCTTGGATAAGGCAGCTTTGGTGAAGATTCTCACCGAGCCTCGCAACGCACTCATTAAGCAATATCAACGCTTTTTGGAAATGGATGGAGTTGAGCTTGAGTTTGAGCCCGCTGCTTTAGATGCCATTGCAGAAGAAGCCTTGAAGCGTAATGCTGGTGCTCGTGGACTGCGCTCAATAATTGAGTCCATTATGCGCAATGTAATGTATGATGTTCCTTCCCGTGACGATGTGAAGAAGTGCATCGTTACTGAAGCCACTGTGCGTGAGCATTGTGAACCACAAATGATTGTGGAAGATTAAACTACAAAGTTAGGGGAAGGAGCAATAAAGAGCCTTCCCCTTTTCTATTCTTGTTGATTGAAAGGAGGGTTTAGATGGGTGAAGCAATGATTAATACAGCGATGATAACGAAACCCTTATTGCCTTTACGCGGCCTTTTAGTTTTGCCGGGGATGCTGGTAAACGTGGATGTAGGTCGCGAAAAATCCATGGCTGCCGTGCGTGCAGTAATGGAAGCTGATAAAAAGATTATTTTGACTGCTCAACGTGATGCTAATCGTAGCGATATCACGACTGAGGATTTGTATGGCTGGGGTGTTGTAGCCGAGGTCAAGCAACAGCTGCAGCTGCCAAGTGGTGCGATGCGCATTTTGGTGGAAGGCTTGGACCGTATTCGGCTTAGCCAAGTAACCGAGGTACACCAAAACGACAGCGACTTTTTTGTAGGTCAGGGCGAGCTTGTACTTAGTATAGCTGGCGATGCT
>CAMFET010000051.1 GCA_945949475.1 uncultured Phascolarctobacterium sp. | reverse complement strand
CCCTGCTCCACAATGCAGACTACTACCAGCTCCGGGTCCTCCACAGGACCATAGGCAACAAACAGGCCATGGTCACGACCGTGGGAGTTTTCTGCCGTACCGGTTTTACCGGCGATGGGCTTGGGCAGCTGGCTAAAATAGGAAGCCGTACCACCCTCCTGGGTGGTGGCGCTCATGCCCTGCCGCATATAATCAATGGTCTGCTGGGATACCTCGATGTGCTTGCCCTCCGCACGCTTGGGCTTTTCAAACAGGGTGCCATCGGCGTTCAAAATGCTATCCACTAAATAGGGCTGATACTTAATGCCACCATTCGCCACAATACTCAGCATCACCGAAAGCTGCATCGGGGTAGTCAAATTAAAGCCTTGGCCAATGGCGGCGTTAAAGGTGTCGCCCAAACGCCAGTCCTCATTCCAAATTTCGCGTTTAACCTGCTTGGAGGCCACCAAGCCATTATTTTCTCCATCCAAATCGATGCCTGTTTTTTGGCCAAAGCCATAAATACGAGCATATTTAGCAATATTATCAATACCCACGCGATTACCCAGCTCGTAAAAATACACATTATCACTCATTGCTAAAGCGCTGATAAAGGTTAACCAGCCGAGCACCTCACCACCGGCGTTACCCATGGTGGGAACCAGGGGATGGAAGCCGCCGTCGTAAATGGGCTCATCCACTCTAACCTTGTTCAGCTCAAAGGCGGCACTACCGGTAACGATTTTAAAGGTAGAGCCAGGCGGATATTCACCACTGATAACCTTGTTATTCAGCGGGTAGGCATCATCATTATTGATACGATTCCAATCCTTAGAGGAGATACCATGCACAAAAAGATTGGGGTCATAGCCGGGACGGCTCACCATGGCGCGCACAGCACCATTACGCGGGTCCAATGCCACCACTGCCGCGGCCCGCGCACGCGGAGCTAGGCCGCTGCTGCGCAAAAAAGCCAAATGCTTATCCGTAAAATCCTCCAAGGCTTTTTGCAAACTATAGTCCAGCGTCAGCTGCAAATTTTTGCCCGGTACCGGCTGCACGCTATCGTAATGCTTCACCACATTACCGGCCACATCCACCTCTTCCATAAAGGCGCCGTCCTCACCGCGCAGTACCTTGTCATAGCTTTTTTCGAGGCCCGATTTACCCACGATACTGCCCTGGGTAACATTTTTGAACAAGCCCTTTTCTATTTCGTAGGAGCTCACCTCGCCCACATAGCCTAAAGCATGCACCGCCAGCTCCTTATAAGGATAATTACGAATCGGCTGCACAGCAAGCATCACCTCGGGCATATAGCGACGCTGCTCTTCTATTTTAGTCACCATTTCCATGTCCAAATCATTTTTCAACAAAATGGGCTCATAATAATTGCGACTCTCTTTAATCTTCTTTTGAATATCGGCCACAGGAATATTCAAGAGCTCGCTAATATGCTGCAGCGTCTCGGCCTTATAGTCGGACTGCTTTTGCAGCACCACTGCATAGCCCGGCAAATTATTGACCAGCTCCTTGCCATCCTTATCAAAAATGAGTCCCCGCGGCGCAATAATGCGGGACTGGCGCAAACGGTTGCCATCGGACTGCTTCGTGTAGTACTCGCCACGCCACAGCTGCAAATACACCATGCGCCCCACCAGAATCACAAACAATACAAGACAGAGGCCTAGCATCGTTTGCAAACGTAGGGTTTGTTTTTTATTGAGCATCCGCTCTCCGTCTCCTTTCTTTCACAACAACGTAAGTTATCCTAGTAAGAGATATCCTCTTCCTTAATCCATTGATAAATTCTTCGTACAACAAGTACTACCGGTACCACCAGCAGCATATTACCAACAATAAAGCCAAGGCTGTCTACCATAAAGCTAAAAAAAATACTCCAGCGCCCACCACTGCGCACTAGCTCCAGCCACCAATAAACAAAGCGCAGGCCCAGGCTGCACAAAGCAATTACTGCCATATGAAAAACAGTATTATCCTTAACCACCTTTTCCTTCATCAGGCCTATTGCATAGCCAACGCCCATGCGCGTCAGGATATGATAGCCAAAAACACCCACTGTCATCGCATCCTGCAGCAAGCCCACGCCCAAGCCTACCAAAGCACCCTGGCGTTCGCCCCGCAGCATAGCAAAGGCGTATAAAGCCAAAAGGGGCAGGTCAAAGGAAAGCCAGCCCGTATAAAACGCCGATGCCGCGCCCTGAAGCAGCATTAAAAGCAGAAACAGGACGGGCCAAATCAGTCTCCTCATTTTGCCTGTCCTCCCTGCCTGTTAAATTCAATTTTTGTTCTAGGCGAAAAGCTAGTAATTACCAAAACATGCTCCACATCAGCCACATCCGCCGCTGCATGCACCTCGGCCTCCTGCAGCAGGCCCACGTTATCCAAATGCGTTTTTGTAACCGTGCCAATCAAAATATCTGCTGGATGGCTACCACTGTAGCCGCTGGTTACAATAACATCGCCCTCGCGAATGCTGGCCTCGCGAAATACATGCTCCATCACCAGCTTATCATCGCCGCTAGTCCTGCCACCGACCACGCCCACAGCGCGCGAGTCATGGCGCAGCACCCTCGCCCCCACCTTAAAGCGTGGCGAATTTAGCAAAAGCACGCGCGCATAGCCAGCGTAAACCTCGTCCACGACGCCCACTAAGCCTTCGTTGACCACAGCCATCTCGCGCTGCAGGCCCTTGTCCTTGCCAGCATCGATATACATGCAGTCGCGCAAATCACCATGATTGCGAGCAATAACCTTCGCTGCCACCACTTTTTGGCTTTTATGCTGCTCCTTATAATCTAATAGCGCACGCAGCTGATTATTTTCGGCATAGACAGAAGCCATTTGGATATTAGCATTACGCAGCTCAATATTATCCTTTTTTAATTGTGCATTTTCACTTTGCATTACAGTGAGTGCCTTCCAATAGCCACGCAGGCTGTTGCCGGCGTTACCAGCGCTATTAAAGAGACTCTCCACAGGCAGCATAACCCCAGCCACCACAGCATTTACCAAGGGAAAGCGACTGCGCCCAGCCACGGCCATCGCCAGCATGCCCAAAATTATCACTGCAAAGAGAATGCCCAGCATAAATTTCTTACTCATGCTGCCTACCTATTATTTTGAAGTCATAAAACCCTTACGATAAATATCGATATTTTCTACCGCAATACCGGTACCCAAGGCAACGCAGTCCAGCGCTTCATCGGATACATAAACCGGCATGCCGGTTTCACGCGAAATCAAACGATCCAGATTGCGCAGCATGGAGCTGCCACCGGTCATCACAATGCCACGATCCATAATATCAGCGCTCAATTCAGGCGGAGTACGCTCCAAGGTGTTGCGCACTGCATCCACAATCATGCTCACCGGCTCATCAACAGCCTCGCACACATGGTTAGCATTAACCTGAATGCTCTTGGGCAGGCCGCTCAAAAGGTCGCGACCACGCACCTCCATCACCTCGGGCTTATCCAGCTTCATAGCGGTGCCAATTTCCATCTTAATATTTTCGGCAGTACGCTCGCCAATAAACATATTAAAGGTTTTGCGCACATAACGCACAATCGCTGCATCAATAGCATCGCCACCGCAGCGCACGCTCTTGGAAACAACAATACCGCCCAACGAAATAACGGCAACCTCGCAGGTGCCACCGCCAATATCAACCACCATGCTGCCAGTTGCCTCCTGCACGGGCATGCCGGCACCAATAGCTGCTGCCATCGGCTCTTCAATCAAATAGGCCTCACGCGCGCCAGCTTCAATAGTTGCATCGATAACAGCGCGTTTTTCAACCTCAGTAACACCGCTCGGCACGCCAACCAAAATACGCGGGCGCACAAAGGTGCGATTACCCATAGCCTGCTTAATAAAATACTTCAGCATGGATTGGGTAATTTCGTAGTCGGCAATAACGCCATCCTTCATCGGACGAATAGCCACAATATTACCCGGGGTGCGGCCAATCATACGCTTAGCCTCAGCGCCAATCGCCAATACCTCATTCGTATCCTTTTCCACCGCCACAACGGAGGGCTCGCGAATAATGATACCCTTGTCCTTGCAATGCACCAAGGTGTTGGCAGTGCCCAAATCTATACCCATATCATCAGACATATTGTTAAAAATACTAATATTCGGGAATGTAAATTTCATTTTCACCCGTCCTCCTAAAACTATAATGCTTCATTCTCTTGAAAGCTATAATAGGTACCATCACCAATAATCACATGGTCCAGCACTGGAATCAGCATCGACTGGCCCGCAGCCACCAGGCATGCGGTCAGCTCCTTATCCTCAGCACTGGGATGAGGGTCGCCGGAAGGGTGATTATGAGCTACCACCACAGCTGAAGCATGCTGCAAAATAGCAGGATAAAACACATCGCGTGGATGGATAATCACTGCGCTCATATTGCCCTCACTGATTACTTCCGTACCTATTACTTTATTTTTGGCATCCAACAAAATCACTAAAAATTGCTCTTTGACAGCATAGCGCAGCCGCGGCATCAAAAAAGCCGCCACTGTTTCGCTATCGCCAAAATATAATTTATCTAAAGGGCGTGCCGACGCCAAACGTCGCCCCAGCTCCAAGGCCGCTAACACCGTAGCAGCCTTGGCCTGTCCTAAACCCTTTATTTGCGTAAGCTCCTGCATCCTACTAATGCGGGCCAGCCTTTTATACAGGCCCCCATCCTTAGTCAGCTCCTTGCCCAAGGTCAAGGCCGACTTACTAGCTGTGCCGGTGCGCAGCAAAATCGCCAGCAGCTCGCCATCCGTCAACGCTGCCGGTCCCAAAGCCAGCAGCTTTTCGCGTGGTCGTTCCTCCAAGGGCAAATCCTTAATAATCTCTCTTTTGGTAAAATTAGCTTTAGTATCACTAAAGTCACTATCGCCCGGGCGATAGGTAATGCCTCTCAAGGCTATCATGCAGTCATGTTTACTCCTATTTCCTTAAGCATGCCGTCGAGCATCGACAGCGGCAGGCCCACCACATTATTATAGCAGCCTGCAATTTTTTCTACTAACAACGCGCCCCGGCCCTGAATGCCATAGGCACCGGCCTTATCCAAGGGCTCGCCCGTTGCCACATAGGCAGCGATCTCTGCCGCAGTTAGCTGGCGGAAGAACACCTCCGTAGCACACACTCTGGCTAGCTCCTTGCCACCGTAGGCCACGGCCACAGCGGTCAGCACCTCGTGCTTGCGCCCCGAAAGCCGCGCCAGCATAGCAGCTGCCTCGTGCGCATCATGCGGCTTACCCAAAACCACATCATCAATAACAACAATCGTATCGGCTGCAATCACGGGCACAGCATCACCCTTAGCAGCCACCACAGCACGGCATTTGCCCACAGCATTATGCAGCGCGAGCAACTGTGCCGGCACATTTTGTCCTGCCTCCTCAGCAAAAGCGGCGGGACACACCTGCGCCTCTACCCCCACCTGCTTGAGCAATTCCAAACGGCGGGGTGAAGCCGAAGCCAAAACTACCTTCATAGTCCAGTGCTCCTTTACTCCTTCTTGCTCATGTCAATAACCATTTCCTGAGCTTGGATTTCGAAAATAACCGGCTGCTTGCCCTCGCGCACTGCATCGCGCTTAAAAATGCGTGCATAGCTAATGGTAACAATTAACCACAGAATAATACCGCCGATAATAAAGGGCATTTTATCCATGTGGAAAAAGGTAGCCAGGCTATTGCCAAAGGCAACGCCAGCCAAAACGCCGGTCACAGGCAAACCATAAATAATCATTTTTGCCTTTGTATTATCAAAATCGCGGTATTCGGCGCCCACCACATCACCGGCCTTGGCACCCACCGGATTCCAACAATCAAGATACTTGGGCAGGCCGGTAAGCTCGCTCTCGGTTTTATCAACCTTAATCTCGGCGCGCTCGCCCTGCTTTTTTACAACTAAACCTCTAATTTCAGCCATGAAGCAAATTACTCTCCTTTATCAGCATCTATTTATCAATATGCGTGTACAAAAATATACCAATAGCCAAAGGCGAAAATAACGCCATAAATAGCCAGAAACACTAAAATACCCTGCCAGGTCACCGGATAGCCAAAATTAATATCCTCGCCAAAAATACCGCGGCGGTTAAAGAAGGTGTATTTTTTACGCTTTCTAAACCACAGCTTTTTGTTTTCGGGCCCAACCTGCTTAGCTACTAAAAAAATATAAATAAACGAACCAAAAAACACCTGAATAACTCTTGTGCACACTGCCAAAGAGTCTACATTTTCGATACCTGTCATTAAACTATTCCTCCACAGCCAGCTTACAGTTGAATATATTTATCGGGCAAAGCCTTTTGCAGCTTCTTTAGGAAATTGTCACTGCATTTAAACAGCAGGCCTGCCAATTTATTCTTCTTGCCTTCGGTAAACACCAAAAGACGTTGGGGATTTTCGTCCAAAGAGCTATAACGATGAATATAATGAGTAATCTTAGTCTTACGGAAAAAGCTGCGCACATATTTATTCGTAAAGCTTTCGGTACGCGTTAAATCCACGCTGTAGCTGCGCT
>CAMFET010000050.1 GCA_945949475.1 uncultured Phascolarctobacterium sp. | reverse complement strand
ACCTTGGTGCCGGTGGTGGGTGCTACGGAGTCCATATGCGCTTCAAACAGCAGCGTGGGTGCATCGGGCACAGTGCCCTTCACATAGGCCCACACATTGCCGCAGGTGCCACCTGTTTTTTCGTTGGCCTTGTCCATCACGGGCTCCAAGCCTAAAGCGCGCAGCTTGGCCATAATCAGCTCGGCCTCGGCCTTTTCGTCCTTGCTGGGGCAGGGCACGCTCACCAGCTCAATAAATTCGTTTAACAGTCTATTTTCATTAATCATTTAGCACACCTTCTATTTATCTATTATTTATCTTCTACTATCAGCTTGAGTACATCCGGGCGAGAGTAATGGCCACAGGCATCAAACTCCATGCGGCTGGCCGGCACCTTGTCCATATCCAAATCCGCATAAATAATCTCTTCCTTATCCCACACGGGCTCAGTTACATAATGACCGTACGGGTCGATAATACAGCTGCCACCGCGGCACACGATGTCGGGCAGCTTAGCCACTTCCTCGCTGGCGTTTAAATCGCTAGGATACATTGCGCGCGTAAAGAATTGGTCGCAGTTAATATAGTAGCAGCGGCCCTCTAAAGCGATATGCTGAATCGTGGCTTGCCATTCGGGATTATCATTCGTGTTGCAGGAAATGAGCAGCGTCACGCCCTTTTCATACAGAGCCACACGCGCCAAGGGCATATAGCTTTCCCAGCAAATCAGGTTGCCAATGGGTCCCCACGGGCTTTGTACAACCGGGAAATAATGCTTATCCGCATCACCCCACACCACGCGCTCGGAGCCGGTGGGCTTCAGCTTGCGGTGCAGCGCAGCAATGCTGCCATCGGGAGCAAAAATAATATTGCTATTATATAAGGTGCCGCTCACAGCGTCGCGCTCGGAAACACCAATGCTCACATAAGCCTTCGCCTTTTTGGCAGCCTTGCCCAAGGCTTCGGTTTCCTTACCGGGCACCACAATGGAGCCATCATAATAACGCTTCCAGTCCTCGCGGCCCGCATCCTTGCGACTGCCCACAGTAAAGCCAAATGTCATGCCAAAGGGGTAGCAGGGAATAATTAGCTCGGGCAGCACGATTAAATCGGCCTTGCCCTTGCCAGCTTCCTTAATCAGCTCCACACATTTTTTCAAAGTTGCTTCTTTATCAAACATCACCGGCGCCATCTGCACAACGGCCACGCGGCACATCTTTTGTAGATCTTGCATAAAAACCTCCTCTTAATGCAAAGCAAAACAATGTATATTTTAAATTGTATACTCTAAATTATAGCACCTTTTGCTTCGAAATGGGAGAAAATTTGCCCATCTAGGCAAAAAAGCTGCTCAAGCTAAGTGATGCTATATCCATTTTACTGCAACATGATTTTTAAAATATATGGTTTAATATTTATTGTATGTGGATATCGAATAAATTAAATGACTAGTTTTTTCAAGTATGGCGTGGTATAATATTACTGATTAAAGCAAAATCAGCAAGGGGTGAAAAGCATGGATGGGATTGCCTTAGGCACCATAATCATCGACTCGGATTATAACGTGGTTGAATATAACCAGCCGGTTCAAAAAATTATTCCAAATATCGCCAAAAACGCAAAATGTTATCATGCATTATTGGGAAAGGATGAGCCCTGCAGCTTTTGCCCTGTAATTCGCAAGCAGGATTGTGTGGCCCTGCCCGAAAGTGCTACCGAAAGTGTGCTGGAAATCACTCTGCCCGCTGGCAACAAGCATCATGTGCTTTCCTTCCTCATCAATGACCAAAGGCATCAGCCTGCTATTAATTGCCTAAAATATAATTTACTTGGCTATTGCCTTAACACCCCCACTGCCTCTAAACCCCAAGAAGATCACGATTTAGATAGAGCAACCGGCCTATATAATATGCAGGCCTTTTTGCGTCATGCGCGCAAGCTTTTAGACGATAATCCCTACGACAGCTTTAATCTGCTTATTTCCGATATCAAAAACTTTCAGCAAATCACTGCTACCTATGGTGAAGACAAGGCCCAAGCGCTGCTGCGCGGCGTGGCCCAGCTTACCCAAAGCTGCTATAGTGATGGTGTGGTGGCCCGCTATGGCGTGGACCAAATTGTGAGCCTTTATAAAGCTCGCTCCTTGGATAAGCAGGTGCAAACTGTTAAATATTTTAAAGAGTTTTTGCAGCATACCGAAATCCCCAATGTTATTATTAAATTTGGCATCTATGAGGATGTGGATAAGGGTATTTCCGTTACTCATATGTGCTCCAAGGCGCTGCTGGCTTTAAACACCATCATCCACGATTTTCGCCGTGTTTTTGCTAAATATGATGATAATACTAGCCAAAAGCAGCTGCAGGCGCAAAAATACGAAGCCCGCTTTAACAAAGCCATCGAAAACGAGGAGTTTGTCATTTGGTATCAGCCCAAGTATGACACTTATACTGAAAAAATTGTGGGTGCCGAGGCGCTTGTGCGCTGGCAAACCGAAAAGGGTATTATTTCGCCAGGCGAATTTTTACCCGTTTTTGAAGCCGATGGCCTCATCGAGCAGCTGGATAAATACGTGTTCCGTCATGTATGTGCGCAACAAAAGAAATGGCAGGATGCGGGCAGAGCGATGATTCCCATTTCGGTGAATGTATCCCGCTCCAGCCTTTTTGCGCACGATATAGTCGAAAATTATAAGAATATTATCGACGAATATGGTTTAGAGCGTAAATATGTGCCCATAGAAATAACCGAAAGCGTGGCTTTAGAAAATTTAAAGATTAAGCCCATTGCAGATGCTTTTACCAAGGCCGGCTTTTTGCTGCATATGGATGATTTTGGCTCCGGTCGCTCCTGCTTAAACGGTCTCAATGTGCTCCATTTTGAAGCAATCAAGCTGGACAAGAGCTTAATCGATTTTATTGGTCATAAAAATGGCGAGCTGGTGCTAAGCTATACTATGGCCTTGGGCAAGGAGCTGGGTGTGCAGCTGGTAGCTGAGGGCGTGGAAACTGCTTCGCAAATGCTCTTTTTGAAGCACAAGGGCTGCGATATTATCCAAGGCTTTTATTATTCCAAGCCCCTGCCGGCCGATGAGTTTGAGGCCAAGCTACTAGAGGCCAAAACCACCGATATCAAGGAGAATATTAAGCTGGTGCTGGCCGATTTCGCTGCCTCGCCCAATTCTAATAGCCTTTACAAGCATATGCCGGGCGGCTTTTTTAGCTATGAAGCCTTTGGTGATGAACGTATTTTATCCTCCAATAGCTATTTGTGGGAGATGTTTGGCTTTGATAATGAGGCCGATTTTATGGACCATGTGCACGGCTCCTTTAAGGGCATTGTGAGCCCCGATGAGCTCGACGCGGTGGAAGAATCTATCGCCCAGCAAATTAAGGATAATCATCGCGAGATGGATTTTGTTAAGTACCACATTGTGCACAAGGATGGTAGCAAATTGCCCGTGGTTGATTATGGGCATTTGGCGCATCAGGATAATAAGGATATTTTCTATGTCTTCCTGTATGAGGATAAGGAATAAATAAATATTAGACAGGGAGTAAGGGAGAAAAATGCCTGGAATAGGAACACTAGCCAATTGTGTGACCATTATTATCGGTGCATCGCTCGGTGTTTTTTGTAAGCGTGGCCTGCCCGAAAAATGGCAGGCTACCATGATGAATAGCATTGCGCTTTGTATTTTTATTATTGGCGTACAAATGGCTTTAAAAACGCAAAATATTATTATTGTTATTTTTAGTTTGGTATTAGGTGCCATTGTCGGTGAAATTTTAGATATTGAAGCGGCCATGGGTCGACTAGGACAGCATTTAGGCAATAAGCTGGGCAACGGTGATAGTACTGCCTCAGCCGCAATTGCAGCGGGCTTTGTCAATGCGTCCATTTTGTTTTGCAGCGGTGCTATGGCGATTTTGGGCAGCATTCAGGATGGCTTAGCCGCTGACCACACCACGCTCTTTGCCAAGGCCACCTTGGACGGCCTCATAAGTCTCATTCTTAGCGCTAATCTCGGTATCGGGGTGGCGCTTTCTGCATTAAGTGTGGGTATTTATCAGGGCAGTATTACGCTTTTAGCAGGTGTTGTTGGCCCCCTAGTTACCGATGCCATGCTCAAGGAAATCTCTGCTAGCGGGGGCATCATGATTATGGCCATCGGCTGCAATATGCTCAAGCTCACAGCTATTCGCATTGGCAACCTGCTGCCGGGCATGCTCTTTGCCGCTGTGATTACCCTTTTAATATCATATTTATAAGACAAATGTAAGATAAAAAAGCTGTAGTTTGGCACTCTAAAATGTCAAACTACAGCTTTTCTTGTTAGTCAGCTATTTATTTTTTAGCCTCATTTTCAGCAGGCTTCTTTTCTTCCACTACTCTAAAATTCAAGCCAAACAAAGCATTCTTTTGGTCAAAAACTAATTGCATAAAAACATGCTCTTGCTTTTCAAACTTGCACAAATAGGTAACCACAGAACCATCATTCAAACGCTCAAACAGGCGGAATTTGGCTTCCTTAAGCGTGCCAAACTGCTCTTTAATGGATTTTTGCCAAGCAGCATATTGCTCCGCAGTAAACTTCTCGGCTAGCTTAGCATTGAGCAGGGGAGCAATTACTGTGTAATTGGGAGCAGGAGCTGCATCAATAGCATTAATAAAATGCTCAGCAGTTTTTTGTTGCTTATTTAAATCATTACCATCAGCAGCAAAGCACAGGCTGCAGGCAGTCATCGTTACTAAAGTGGTGAATAACAAAGCTAATTTTTTCATCTTGAAGCACCTCACTTATATTTCTCTTTATATATCATAAGCTCTTTTTCAAAATAAGTCAAATGATATAAATGTATACTCGCAAGCTACATTTACCGTTTACAAAGTACTCTATAAAAGGTATAATAATATGATAGGTTGAGAAGTATTTGCCCCTGAGGCAGTTGGAGGTATAGAAAATGTCTGAAAAAATTATCCTCACCGGTGATCGCCCTACCGGTCGTTTACATGTTGGTCACTATGTTGGCTCCCTGCGTGAGCGTGTGCGCCTGCAGGATTCTGGCGAATTTGATAAAGTGTTTATTATGATTGCGGATGCTCAGGCGCTGACCGATAACGCTGAAAATCCTGATAAGGTTCGTAAAAATATTATTGAAGTTGCCTTGGATTACCTGGCCTGTGGCTTGGACCCTGCAAAAACCACTATCTTTGTGCAATCCATGGTTCCCCAGCTCACCGAGCTTACCTTTTACTATATGAATCTAGTTACGGTTGCACGCGTGCAACGCAACCCGACCGTTAAAAACGAAATCAAGCTGCGCAATTTTGAAGCCAGCATCCCCGTAGGCTTCTTCTGCTACCCCATCAGCCAGGCTGCCGATATCACAGCCTTTAAGGCAACCACTGTGCCCGTAGGCGAGGACCAGGAGCCCATGCTGGAGCAATGTCGCGAAATCGTGCATAAATTTAATTCTGTATATGGCCCCACCTTAACCATGCCCGAGATTGTGCTGCCCTCCAACGATGCCTGCATGCGCTTGCCCGGCATTGATGGCAAAGCAAAAATGAGTAAATCCTTGGGCAACTGCATCTATTTGAGCGACCCTGCCGATGTAGTAAAGAAAAAGATTATGTCCATGTATACCGACCCCAACCATGTGCGTGTCGAAGACCCCGGTCAAATCGAAGGCAACTGTGTCTTCACCTATTTGGATGCCTTCTGCAAGCCGGAGCATTTTGCAAAATATTTGCCCGACTACGAGAATTTGGACGCTTTAAAAGCGCATTACCAACGTGGTGGCTTGGGCGATGTTAAGGTTAAAAAGTTCTTGATTAAGGTATTGGAAGAAACCCTGTCCCCCATTCGTGAGCGCCGCCATATGTGGGAAGCACGCATTCCCGAGGTTTACGAAATTCTGCGTAAGGGTAGCGAAGTCGCTGCAGCTGCTGCCGCAGATACCTTACACGACGTGCGTGCTGCTATGCGCATCAACTATTTTGATGACCAAGAGCTGATTAACCAGCCCTATGAACAACAGCTCTAAAATGGCAGCTACAAAACAAGCTATTCTCCAGCTTTTAAAGGAGCAAAGCATTGATTATGTAGTGCGCGAGCATGAGCCCATTTATACTGTAGCCGAAGGCAAAGCCATTGGCCTGCCCAATGTCGAAGCAGCAGTAAAAAGCCTGCTTTTAACCGATGACAAGCGTAGCAGCTTTTATTTAATAGTGCTACCCTTGGATAAAAGGCTGGATTTGAAGGAGCTGCGCGCCAAAATCGGCTCCCGCAGGCTTACTATGGCTAGCGCTGAGGAACTAGCCCAGCTTTTAGAGCTTACTCCCGGTGCTGTAACACCCTTTGGCCTTTTAGCAGATGCTCAGCACAGGGTGCAGACATATTTTGCTAGTGAGCTGCATGATAACACTATTGCTACACCTTTAGACAGCAATACGGCCACTGTATGGCTGAGCTGCCACAAGCTGGTGCAGATCCTTGAAGCACAGGGCCATCGTATTACCTACCTAGCTTTATAAAGACGAAATCCCTACTGCAAATGCGGTAGGGATTTTATTATTTAGTAGCACTCACATAGAGAGTTATTTTAG
>CAMFET010000049.1 GCA_945949475.1 uncultured Phascolarctobacterium sp. | reverse complement strand
ATCAGCATTTTCATTCTATATATTGTTCCAACATAATTTATGTTGGTGCCGCGGACCGGAATCGAACCGGTACGGGTATCACTACCCGAGGGATTTTAAGTCCCTTGCGTCTGCCAGTTCCGCCACCGCGGCAGACATAACTACTTAACACCTTTTAAGAAATAAAAATGGAGGCGACACCCAGAATCGAACTGGGGATAAAGGTTTTGCAGACCTCTGCCTTACCGCTTGGCTATGTCGCCTTAAAAGGTGGAGCGGAAAACGAGATTCGAACTCGCGACCCCCTCCTTGGCAAGGAGGTGCTCTACCACTGAGCTATTTCCGCAATATGGTGCCTCAGCACAGAATCGAACTGTGGACACAAGGATTTTCAGTCCTTTGCTCTACCAACTGAGCTACCGAGGCATGATTGGCGACCCGGATGGGACTCGAACCCACGACCTCCGCCGTGACAGGGCGGCATTCTAACCAACTGAACCACCGGGCCAATCAACAAGATAATTATACTCGAAATAAGTCCCTATGTCAACACTATTTTTAACTTTTTTCTAAATCGTGCATGACATTTTGTAAATGAGCATCGATAAGCCCTGCTAGCATATCCAGCTTGCGATTATCCTTCACCACATTGGGCACATCAAACACACTGGTGGTAATAGGTATGCCGTTCTGCTTGAGCTCAGCAAAAAGCTCATTACGATAAATATTATATGCAAAATAAATCTGGTTGTTATGCTTAAAATCCGTATAATCTAAAAAAATATACGATCCATTTAAGTATTCCAAGGGATTATCCGGAGTGATAAAAAGCTCAAAAGAGCCTATTTGACGGGGCAGGCTACGCCAATAGTCCCATTTATCAAAGCCGATGGCGCTGGCCTCGTAATTCATTTGATGTGCCTGAGCCATATTAATCTTGCTTAAAAGCTCAGGGAGCTGCGCCAAAAGCTCACTAGCAAACTTATCCCTGTCTCTAAAAAAGAGCTTTTCTTCTCGAAATACATGCAGGCCCACCGTCTTTACCGGCACATAATCAAAGGTTTCTGCAGTATAGGTCAAATCGAGGCGAGAATGACGCTCCTCGTTAACATAGGCTGCAATATTTAAAATCTGCCCCTTGATACCGCTGCTAGGCTGCAACCGAAAACCGTTTAGCTCGCGGGGCAACTTGGCCAGTAAATCCCAGTCCTGAAGACCGGCAGCAATTTCTGTAATGGTGCTTTGACCCATGAGCTTCACCTCTAATAACAAGCATTATAACAATAATTATAATAGGTTACCAATTTTAGAAAAAATACGCAGAGCATTTTTATAGAAGACCTCTTCATAATGCTCTTCGGGTATGATATAGCTAATCATACGGATATACAGAGGAATGTTTACCAAGGGCCAATCACTGCCGTACAGCACCCTGCTATAATCACCCATATAGTTCAGCCAAGTATGCAGCTGACGCCAAAAGCCCGCCTGATGCTCAAAAAGCTGCAATGGCTTGGGCTTTCCCTCCAACAGACCTGATACATCGATGGCCACATTGGCATTTTTGGCAGCGACCTCGGCCGCATCCACAATCCAGGGACAGCCACAGTGGGCAATAACAAAGTTTACATTGCGAAAGTTCACAGCTGCCTCATCCACTGTTAAAGGATGGGAATACTTTAACAGCCCATCGGGACGAGCTGTATCACCAGTGTGGATAACCACGGGCACATTATAAGCTGCAGCCAGCTCAAACAGGGGCCAATGCCTCCTATCGTTCACATAGACCGATTCATAGCCTGGGTACAGCTTTATACCAAGGCAGTGCTCATGTGTAATATAATGCTCAAACTCACGAGCAGTGGCCTCAGCGTTAGCTTCAGTAATCAGCTCACTTTGCACACCCATGCAATAGCCCATATTGGCCGGCTGGTTATAGTTTTCCTCATCAAAAGGCGCAGCAAGATCAATCATCCGGGGAGCAACTCCTCCGTAACGCGAGGAGGTGTACATGGTGTTGCCCATAGCCACGGAAAAAACGATATTATTATCTCGACAAATCTTTTCCCAGCAAGCTGCCGTGTTTTCGTAACCGGCATTGGCAGCCACCTGCACAAAGCCTTCCTTGTTATAGTAATGCATATGTGCATCAATAATTTTCATTTAGTGCGCCTTCTTTAAATTTTTAAAATAAATATTATGCCTTTGGGGCTTCTTTATCTTCAGGCAGGATCAAATTCAGCAGCATAGCCACAATGAAAACCACTGCCACGCAGTTTTCTGCAAACACATTCTTCACCAAATCCGGAGCAATTTTGAAAATCGCCGGCGCTTGGGTAAAACCAATACCAATGCTCAAAGCCAAGGAGGCAATGGTAATATTGCGATGGGAATTGCCACAGCCCGCAATCATCTGCACACCACTGACTACGATGGAGCCAAACATCATCAGCGTGCAGCCACCTAATACGGATTCCGGCAGGGAAGCCAAAATGACGCCTAAGGCCGGGAATAAGCCTGCCAAAATCATAATCACCGCGCCACTGGCAATAGCGATACGATTAACTACCTTGGTCATGGCGATCAAGCCCACGTTCTGACTAAAGGACGTGATGGGCATGCAGCCAAATACGGAGGACAAGCTGCTAATAACACCATCGCAGGTGATGGAGCCGGCAACTTCCTTTTCGGTAACCTCACGACCCAAGCCCATAGCGGTCATAGCAGAGGTATCACCAATGGTTTCAGTAGCAGAAACCAGGAAAATCAGGAAAAAGGCAAAGATAGCATCAGCATGGAACTCCATGGTGAAGGGCATCAGCTTGGGGATGGCCAGCATATCCACGGAGGCCAAACGGCTTAAATCAACCATACCCATGGCAGCGGCCACAATATAGCCCACTACCAAGCCAAAGAGTACGGAAAGCTGTTTGTAGAAGGATTTAGCGAAAACATTGAAGCCAATGCAGCTAAACAAGGTAATTGTGCCAACGATAATGTAGTTGGCATCGCCAAAATTGGGGTTGCCAAAGCCACCGCCAAAGGAGTTAGCACCTACTGCTAACAGGCTAAAGCCGATGGAAGTTACCACAGTAGCAGAAACGATGGGCGGAATCAGCCGACGCCAGTACCTAGCGCCCAAGCCCAAAATACCCTCTAAAATACCGCCTACCAGTACAGCGCCCATGATACCGCCATAGCCATATTTGCTGCCGATAACGCAGGCGATGGAGACAAAGGTAAAGCTAATGCCCATAACGATGGGCAGGCCGCTACCGATGCGCCACACTGGGAAGAGCTGGATTAAGGTGCCAATACCTGCGATGAGCATGGCAGACTGTACCAAGGCACCGCTTTGCTCCACCGGCATTTTAATTACGCCTGCTACAATCAAAATAGGAGCGATATTAGCTACGAACATCGCCAAAATGTGTTGCAAGCCAAAGGGAATGGCCTTGCCCACAGAAATCTTGCCATCTAATTCATAAATCGCATCTACAGCCTTCTTCTCTGCCATTTTAGTTCTCCTTTCGGAACTGAATGGTGCCACTTGCGGCATCCATTTTGTCAATAATTGCCAAGGAATGCAAATTTACTCCCATGGAACGCAGCTTGTCACCACCGCCCTGAAAGCCCTTTTCAATGGCCACGCCAATGCCCTCTACGGTACCGCCGGCCTGACGCACAATATCCATCAAACCCTCTAAGGCGCAACCATTAGCCAAAAAGTCGTCAATGATTAACACGTGGTCATTTTTGTTAAGATACTTTTTGGATACCACTACATCATTGGTTTTGCTATGGGTATAGGAATAAATCTGCGTAAAATAAACATCCTTATCCATATTGCTGCCACTAGATTTTTTGGCGAAAAGCACGGGCACTTCAAAAAACATAGCTGCAACACTGGCAATACCAATGCCAGAAGCCTCAATAGTGAGAATCTTGTTGATGGGACGATCTGCAAACTGACGCTTGAACTCCTTGCCCAGCTCTGCAATAAAGGGCACGTCAATTTGATGATTCAAAAAGCTATCCACCTTGAGCACATTGCCGCTTTTGATTAAGCCGTCCTTAAGAATTTTTTCCTCCAATAACTCCATCCAAACCCCTCCGTTTGCTAAAAATAGCCTTATAATGATAACACTAATTCTATCACATTCAAGGATGCTGGTAAAGGAAAATCTGAATATTCCAGGCGTTCAGAGCAAAAACGTTCACATTTACAGCAGCTACTGCATATACATAGGCACAAAAAAAGCCCCCTACCCCGCAGGGCAGAAGGCTTATCAAAGCAAGCTTATTTTACTTCGCTTTCCACACGGCCCAAAATAAAGCACAAATCGCTGAGACGGTTCAAGCAAATGAGTACATTGGGGTTAACCTCTTCGGTTTCGGCTAAACGCAGCAGGCAACGCTCAGCACGACGAGTGGTGGTGCGGGCAATATCAAGAGCAGCAGCAGCTACAGTATCACCGGGGATGATGAAATGATTTAAGGGCTGCAGCAAAGCATCGAATTTATCAATGGTGCTTTCAAACAGCTTCACATGCTCTTCCTTAATATAGGGTTCAGGCAGGTTCAAGCTAGCGATATCAGCCATCACGCTCATCAGCAGCTTTTGCACATTCAAAATGGTTTCTTTAACATCCTCGCGAGTAGCCTGTGCACGTGCCAAACCCAAAGCGGAGGTGATTTCGTCCACAGTGCCATAGGCCTCTACGCGCAGGGATTGCTTGGGCACGCGCTCACCAGTGTATAAACCGGTGGTTCCTTTATCGCCAGTACGGGTGTAAACAGCAGCTTTTTTCATGTAAATCATCCTTTCGTTATTTAAATAGAGTGAGAGCTATAGTTTAAACAACAAGTCTCTTGTTATCTAAAATATAATTCCCACTATAAAATTAACCCCCATGTAAAGCAGGACTAACATGGGGGTTGAATTTTAGAAGGAGCTAAAAATTAGCAAATTTCTTCGGGTTTGAACCAGTTAGCGATTTCACGAGCAGCAGCTTCCGGGCTGTCGGAGCCATGAACAATGTTTTCGCCGATGGTCAGAGCATAGTCGCCACGGATGGAGCCAGGAACAGCTTCCAGCGGATTAGTAGCGCCGTTCAGTTGACGAACAGCCTTAATAGCGTTTTCGCCTTCGATTACAGCAGCAACCAGCGGGGAAGAGGTGATGAAGTCAACCAGTTCACCAAAGAAGGGTTTTTCTTTGTGCTCAGCATAGTGGGTTTCTGCTACTTCCTTCGGAGCAACGATCATTTTCAAAGCAACGATTTTGAGGCCTTTTGCTTCGAAACGAGCCAAAATATTGCCTACCAGGTTCTTTTTAACGCCGTCGGGTTTAACTAGAATAAAAGTCTTTTCAATAGCCATTGGAATCTCTCCTTATTTACTGTAATTTTTTTATCTAACAGATTGTCTCTAAAGCACCATCTACTTCGTCATGGCTTCTATGAGTATTATTTATACGCCGTCGCACCCAAGGGTACAGCGCGACCAACATGTGTTCATGGCGCTGCGCTTATGACCACATGGGTCGTGGCTTGTCGCCATACCTCGTAGCTGGCACTTTCTAGCCAATCACATTATTCCCAAACTATATTATACTAAATATAGTCCCTTTTGCCAACAATTTTACACTAATTTATCCTTAGCGCATAGCACGGGCTTGCTCGCGGAGCAGGCGCACACGCTCTTCTGTGGGCGGGTGAGTGCTGAATAATTGTCTCATGTTCACACCGGAGAACGGATTGATGATGAACATATGCGCAGTAGCTTCGGTAGCACCGGGCATTACGCGACGTCTAGCAAAGGCTTCAATCTTCAGTAAAGCATCGGCCAGAGCATTGGGGTCACCACACAGCTCACCGCCGGATTTATCAGCCATATATTCGCGAGAGCGGGATACAGCCATTTGAATCAAGGCAGCAGCCAAGGGAGCGAGGATCATCACCAAAATAGTGGCGAAGGGGTTGCGGCTTTCACCGTTTTCGTCACGCCCACCACCCAGGAACATGCCCCATTGAGCAATGGTGGAAATGGCGCCGGCCATGGAGGCAGCCACTGTGCTGATTAAAATGTCGCGGTGTTTAACGTGGCTCAGCTCATGCGCCAATACGCCGGCCAATTCGTCCTCATCCAACAAGTCAGCCAGTGCAGTGTTCACTGCCACAGCAGCGTGCTCCGGATTACGACCGGTAGCAAAGGCATTGGGTACAGGGCTATCGATGATATACACCTTGGGCATGGGCAGCTTAGCACGGTCAGCCAAGCGTTTTACGATAGCATACAGTCTAGGAGCGGTGCGAGCATCCACCTCTTGCGCATTATAATGGGCCAAAACCATTTTATCACTGTTCCAATAAGTGAAAAAGTTCATAGCCACACCAAAAAACAGCATGATGGTCATGCCCTGCAGGCCGCCAAAATAGTCACCAATGGCCATGAGCAGCATGGTCATCAGTGCCATAAGCATAGCAGTCTTCATTAAATAATTTCCTCCTCAAGCAAATCAAATTCAAAATTCACACTCTGACGAGTGCTACTTTTATTATAACAAGAGCTTGCTTATTTTTCAATTTGCTCTTTGATAGATGTCAACATATTTTCACTGTTTTCACGAACTTTTTTCTTTA
>CAMFET010000048.1 GCA_945949475.1 uncultured Phascolarctobacterium sp. | reverse complement strand
TATTGCCTGCTACGGAAATATCAATCATGCCCTCGCCAACAAAGCCGCTGATTGCGGGCTCATGGCCGGTGCCGCCCAGGGTAACGATAGTTACGCGGTCAGCTTCTGCCAATTTTTTGTTAACTACCAGATTGCCTTGCTCTAAGCTAATCAAATCAGCGTTGGACAAAGCCAAGCCTTCCAATAATTCATTAGTTAAATCTTCGGGTTTGTTGATAAATTTTTGCATTTGCATTGCCTCCTCTTATATCTTAAATTGCCTCCGCCATTTTAGTAAACAACAACGCCATAGAAACAGCTCCAGGGTCTTTAGCGCCCAAGCTGCGCTCGCCCACATTTTTGGCTCTGCCAAAGCGCGCCACCATATTAGCCGTTGCCTCGGCGCCATTATTGGCTGCCTCCGCCATAGCCGCAAAAATTGCCTTCACATCGCCCTCGCAGGCCATGCCTGCATCCAGCGCCGGATACAGCGCATCCACCATGGTTTTGTCGCCCTGCTTAGCCTTGGAGATATCCATAAAATCCTCCTTAGCCTGCTCCAGCATCTTGTGAATACCGGCGGCATCCAGCTCGGTCACGCCTTCGTCGATGCCCTCGGCAAAGCCACCAAACACTGTTCCCCACAGGGGACCGGCGCTGCCACCATTCACCCCCATAAAGGCCATGGATAAATCATCCAACAGCTCCTTCATGTCGGCGCTGGTTCCAGCCTCAACCTGAGCCTTCATGGCGTCCGCCATGCGACCAATGGTCAGGCCGTGGTCACCATCACCTGCTACACTATCTAGTTCGCACAGGGGAATCACATTCTCCTTCAATGCTGCAGCAGCTGCCAAAAGCATTTTGTTCAACAATTCTAAAGTCAGCATGCTATCACCTCACCTTTCCCAGATATTCCTGTCATTGCAAAATTGTCTATACAAATAGAATGTTAATGGCAAAATTTTCTATCATTAGACTTTCTTTTGCGGTATATACTTTATATTAATTCTACAATAGAGTGCACTATTCCTGCCATGGGCGCAAAAAAAACTGCCAAAGCTAAAAGCTCTGACAGTTTGCTTGCATATATTACAGATAATTGAGGGGATTTACCTGCTTGCCATATTTGAGCACTTCAAAATGCAGGTGCGGACCGGTGCTGTAGCCGCTGGAGCCTACATAACCGATAACCTGACCTTTTTTCACATATTCGCCTGCACTAACAACCAAGCTGCTCATATGTCCATAAGCAGTTTCCAGGCCAAAATCATGGCTGATGCGAATATAGCGACCATAGCCGCCGTACCAGCCGGACTGCTGCACATAGCCGGAGGCTGCTGCATAAACTGGGGCACCATAATAATTGGCGATATCAAGGCCGGAATGCCAGGTATAATCATAGCCACCAAAGGGATTGGAGCGACCACCAAAGTAAGAGGTGATTTCGCCGCCAGCTGTGGGCCATTGGCTAGGAGTAACATCACGGCGATAGTTTTCGTTTTCAATAGCGCTCAAGATATTTTCCAAATCGGCCTTTTTAGCCTTGGCCTCGTTGCTGATATTCTTTTCCTGCTCCAGCATATAGCCCATGGGAGTGCTATCACCTAAGGAAGGACCGCCCTTGCCGGCATAAGCAGAAACATCGGTCTTCGGCGGCAGCTCGGTGCCGTTTTTGGCCATTTCCTGACGCACCTTATCCTCCAGCTTGGTCAAATAAGCCAGCTGCTGTTGATTCTTTTCAGCCATCTTTTGCAGCTCCTGAATAGTGCGCTCCTGAGCCGCTTTAGTAGCCTTATATTCAGCAAGCTCCTGCTTTTGGGTTTCGTTTTGAATGGCAAAATGAGCCAATACGCCAATGGTAACAGATACCACTACCAAAAAGGCTGCCAAGCCACTTACAGCATACTTCAAATGGGTTTTCTTAACATGGGTTTTGGCGATATGGGAGCCATCTGCCGGAATCAGCCAGAAGGTAAAATGGGAGTTAGCATGCCAGGTTTTCTTGCACACTGCATAGCGATGATTCAAGCGGTTAGACAAATCCAGCGCGTAAGCATCGGCACGACTAATAACAGCCTGCACATTTCTGCGCACTCTGCCCACAAGCATAGCCCATTGTAGCTTCAAAACAGCGATAATGGTTTGCATGCGGCTTAACAGCTGTTGCCATGTGAACCCTGTTTTACTAACCACACATTGCTTCAGGCTTTGCAGTCTTTGAGTGGACAAATGTATAATTAATTTAATTTGTTCAACAAACTTATCTAGCATTACGACTCTCCTTAACGTTCAAAATCACTCATCTAGCTATTTTTAACCCTTTTTGAGGCTCTAAGTTTACAAAAATGCACTGTTATTATAATACTTTTTCTCATTTTAGTCAAAAGCTTTTTCCTTATAGCTTGCAGAAGGTAATGCGCTTTACTAGCTACAATGACTAATATTATCTATATAGATTATAACTATACAAATGCAAAGAAATAACCGCGAGGAAAAAGCTGCCTCGCGGTTATAATTTAATTACGCAAAAATTGCTAGCAAATTATTCATTTTTCGGACCTAGTCCGTATTTTTTCAGATAACGATACAGTGTTACACGGCTTACATTCAGCATGGAGGCCAGCTTACTAATGTTGCCACCAGCCGATTTCCAAGCAGCAATAAAGGCTTCCTTGTCGTATTTCCAGGAGCGCTCCATGGTTTTATCACCGGGTAGCTTAATATTTTCGGCCTCGATGATGCTGCCGGGAGTGTGGAAAAAGGCTTGCTCAATAACGCCCTGCAATTGCTTGATGTTACCGGGCCAGCTGCAATTTAACAGCAGCGACACTGCTTCCGGAGATAAACGCTTTTGAGGAAGATTATGCTGTGCGCTCATCTCCACCAGGATATGACCGGCGATAACCTCGATATCCTTCACGCGCTCGCGCAGGGGCGGCACACGCATGGTGGTATCCAGCACTAGCTCGTATAGCTTGCGGCTGAACAAGCCCTTATCGGCTAAGCGCTTCAAATTAGAGTCACAGGCAGCGATTACACGCACATCAAAGAAGCGAGGCTTTTCTCCCTTCTTTACAGGCGGCAGGCCATGAGTCAGGGCCTCGGCCAGCTCATCGCCCATTTCCAAGGGCAGCTTTTCGACCTCATCTAGGAACAGGGTACCACCAATAGCCAGCTCCAGCTTGCCTGCGGACTGCTGCTCGCCATCGTTAGCACCAAAGAATTCGTTCTCCAGCTCTTTTAAAGAAGCATTGCGGCATTTTACAGCAATCAGCGGCGCAGCTGCACGTGCACTAGCCTGATGGATACCATGCGCCAAGCGCTGCTTGCCTGTACCGGGCTCGCCCTGTAACAAAATATTGTTATCGGTGCGGGCTACGCGGCTAGCCTTGTGCTGCAAGGCCAAAAACTCGCTGGTTTCGCCCACCATGCTGTACAGGCTGTAGCGGCTGCTATAGCCGGTGGCATGGGCAATTGTAGTTTTCAAATCCTCGATAGACATGGATAGCACCAAGGCGCTCTCCACCTCGCTGCCCACCTTAATCGGCATTACAGTGGTAATATCCTCGTAGGTTCTATCCTGGGTAATCCAGGTAATCTCGCGGCGCTGGGTGGGCACGCCCTTGAGCGCCTTTTTAATAGGAATATGCTCGTAGTTTAGGAAAACATCCTGCAATCTTTCCTTATTATCCAAACGCTTGCGGCCATTTTCGTTGCAATATTTTACTGTACCATCCTTGCCCAGCCAATAAACTGTCACCGGCAGCTGGTCCATCATAATGCGGTTAATCGTCCAGGACTCTAGCATCGCCATATGCTGCTCGATGGAATATTTCATAGTCAAAAGCAGGCTCAACAGCAAATCATAGGGCAAATCGTTTTGGTCCATGGAAAAGAAGGTGATGATATAGCGAATCTTGCCATTGATGCAAATAGGCGCACTGCAGGCATCGCCATTATGGCTATCCTTAATCCACATTTCGGGACCAAACATCAAAAAGGGCACATTATGCTCACGTGCTACACTGATGCTGGAGGTACCCACATCCTCCTCTAGCACACGCATACCTTGGATATCCTCGATAATTCTTTGGAAGAAGGGCATGGCATAGTTTTTAATAACATAACCATTTTCATCAATCAGCAGCATGCTTAAATTATGAATATTAAAATGCTGCTTGCTTTGTTCATATAGACCATCCACATATTTTACAATAAATTCGTGAGTTTTTTGGTGCTCAACAATCTCCTCACGACTTAGTTTATTGATTTTGGGCATGGTTTCGTGGGGCAAATTCAGCGCCCGACAACGCAGCCAGCTTTCGGCTACCCACGGATGCACGTTGGGGTCGACTATCCCCTCATCCATAAACTTCTTGTAATAAGAAGCTAACTTTTCTTTGTTACGTCTTTCACGAATCATGAACAAAACCCTCCCCCTGCTGCCTCAAGCGGCAGCATCTCTTTAGTTCTTTGCAGGAACCTGCGTTACCCACAAAATTTATACGAATATTTTCCCTCGCGTTATGCGAGCAGAAAGTTAATATTCTGTGTTATTATACACGTCCCAAGTTTTTAGCTTACTCAAGGCCTGCACGCTGGCCTCCACCTGACGCAGCAGGCGGTCCTTTTCCTTGGGCAGTGTTGCTGCCAATTGCACGTAATTAGAAACATGATTGCTGCGGAACAGGCAGTGCTTATCGGCCGGCAAATCGATATGCTCCAACATCAAATGCAGCTCCTGCATCAAGCCTGCCGGTGACAGCGGATTGAACTGCCCTGCCTCAAATTGGTCCAAAAGCTCGCTACCGCGATAGAGCATTAAGCACAATGCCGATAGATGCGTAGGCTGGATAATATTAATTGCCTTGGCAGTTGCCAGCGCATGGCGTGCGCTGCCCTCCACACCTGCCAGTCCCAAAATCACCATCAAGGATAGCTTCATGCCGCTAGCAGTTACGCGCCGACCGGCTTCAATAGCCTCTTCGGCGTTTACGCCCTTGTTTACAGCCTTCAAGGTGATGTCATCACCCGTTTCCATGCCGTAATAGAGCAACTGTAGGCCGGCCTCCTTCAGCTGGCGCAGCTCCTCCTCGCTCTTGCGCAGGATATCCTTGGGCGCGGCATAGCTGGCTACACGCTGCAGCTTGGGAAATTGTTCTCTCAAGGCCTGCAAAATCTTCAGCAGCTTCGCTGTGGGCAAAACTAAAGCATCACCATCGGCTAAAAAGACGCGGCGCACCTTATCCTTGCCATAATATGCAGCTAGCGCGATTTGGCGCGAAATTTCTTCATCCTTTAATATTTGAAAGGGCACTCCACGATACATATTGCAATAGGTGCATTTATTGTGGGCGCAGCCCCTAGTTACTCTCAAAATAAAGCTTCTTGCCTCACTAGGAGGACGAAATACTGGTGTGTCATAGGAATCAAAAAACATAATAACCTCACTTGCAAAAAAACATTAAAAATCATTTAAAAACACAAAAACAAAATATACCTGGCGCCAGTATATTGCAGCCGGGTAGCGCAGCATAGCAACAAGCTGTACAGTTATTCCGGCTAACAGTGTTAATAATAGAACACTTTTGATTATATTATACCTTATTTTTTGCAATTTGTAACGTGCTTCTGAAAACTTTTTGTAAACAATTTTACAAAGCTTTGTGGAGCAAGTTCAATAGTGTAAAAGGCTTATTCAAAATCAGCTTTACTTATAGTATAAAAACTGCATCCCTGCACCATTTTTGAATTTATGATGTTATAATATAAAGTAGAAATTAGCATTATGCATTTATAGAATCGTTGAAGGAGAGATAAAATGCTTAACCAATTTTCACGCACAGCCCTTTTAGTGGGCACTCCAGCAATCGCAAAATTGCAGGCCTCTCGCGTTGCTATCTTTGGCATTGGCGGCGTAGGCGGCTATGTAGCTGAGGCCCTAGCCCGCAGTGGAGTTGGCTGCTTTGATTTAATCGATAATGACACGGTGGCGCTCACCAATCTCAATCGACAAATTATTGCCACGCATGCCACTTTAGGACAGCCCAAGGTGCAGGTAATGGCCGAGCGCATCCACGCCATCAATCCCGAGGCCATTGTGCATGTGCACCAATGCTTTTTCCTGCCGGAGAACGCGCACGAATTTGATTTTACTCAATATGATTACGTTGTGGATGCGGTGGATACTGTGGCTGCCAAAATTGCCATTATTATGGCTGCGAAGGCCGCTGGCACACCTGTTATCAGCAGCATGGGAGCTGGTAACAAAATGGACCCTGGGAAGTTTCAGGTAGAGGATATTTATAAAACCAGCATCGACCCCTTGGCCCGCGTTATGCGTCAGGAGATGAAAAAGCGCCATGTCAAAAAGCTCAAGGTAGTGTATTCCACAGAGCTGCCGCTCACGCCACTGGATGAGCTAGAAGGCGAATGCCACGCGGAAGCACCTAAGCGCCGCGCCCTGCCCGGCAGCACCGCCTTCACCCCCTCCGCTGCCGGCTTGCTTTTGGCCAGCGAGGTAGTGAAGGATTTGATAAATTGGGACGGCGGCCAGCGCAAGGGCATGGCTAAGTGAATTATGCAAAACTAGCGCAGGACAGCAAAAGACCTCGAAGCGTGAGCTTCGAGGTCTTTGTGCATTATGC
>CAMFET010000047.1 GCA_945949475.1 uncultured Phascolarctobacterium sp. | reverse complement strand
GAAGAGAAAGATGGAGTACAGCTATATGAAGTTAATTTAACTGATGGACTTAATGTTGGTATGCAGTCTGATTGGAGGCTTTATCTAGATTTTTTAGATGATGGTTCCGGTAGTGGTACTGGTTCTGGAGAAGGCACTGGCAGTGGCTCTGCCACAGAAGGCAGTGTGACAACAGTTAAAGTAAAACTTGTCGAGTAGACTGCGTAAGGCTCCCCTGCAAAAGGGGGAGCCTTTTTGTTATAAAACCTAAAATTTTACCAAAATATTTATGACGAAAACTAGCATTTTAGCCTGCAATAGTGTATACTATACCTAGTGAAGAAGAAATAATTAGAAGGGGAGTGACGATCATATCTTTAAGTAATAGGCAAAAACAAATTGCTGAAATAGTACGTCTGGACGGCCCCATCACTGGTGAACATATTGCAGAAAGGCTTAATGTTACCCGTGCGGCGTTGCGCAGCGATTTAGCTATTTTGGTAATGGGCGGTATTTTGGACGCTCGCCCCAAGGTAGGCTATTTTTATACTGGCAAAAATACTCTGGGTATGCTCATGGAAGAGATTTCTGCTATCACCGTGCAGGATTTGCAGTCCGTGCCTGTGGCCATCTCCCATGAAAAGAGCGCTTACGAAGCAGTTGTAACCATGTTCCTGGAGGACGTGGGCACTGTATTTGTAGTAGATGAAAACAACCTCTTGACCGGTGTAGTATCGCGTAAGGACCTTTTAAAGGCAGCCATTAATAATAGTGATTTGCGGGATATTCCCGTTGTCATGGTAATGACACCCATTTCTAAAATTATTGTGGCCCAGCCTGAGGAGTCCATTGCTACTGCTGCACGTAGACTCATCAATAACGAAATCGACTGTCTGCCCGTGGTCAAGGTTCTGGATGAAGGCAAGCGCCAATACCAGGTTGTGGGCAGAATCACGAAAACTAATTTTACCCGTTTGCTAGTAGATTTGGCAGAAGGTAAGGGAGGTAATTATCATAATACCGAAGAGTAATCCAATTATTTATGCTGTATCCGACTCTATTGGCGAGACGGCAGAATCCGTTGTCAAGGCTACTACCAGCCAATTTGTAGAGGAAAAATTTGATGTTATTCGCGTGCCCTATGTAAAGGACAAGGAACAGATTGACCGTGTGCTGGAGGAGGCTGCGGCTAACAATGCTGTAATTTGCTATACCATTGTTTCTCCGGAGCTGCGCGAGCATATGGCAGATCGTGCGCTGGCCAAGGATGTAGAGGTAGTGGATGTTTTGGGCCCCATGCTCAAATCCATCGAAAAAACTACCGGCCTTTTGCCGCGTAACCAGGCAGGCCTTATTCACTCCTTGGACCACGATTATTTCAAGCGCGTGGAGGCTGTAGAATTTGCTGTTAAATACGATGATGGCAAAAATCCGTTGGGCCTGTTGAAGGCAGATATCGTTATTATTGGTGTATCCCGCACCTCTAAAACACCGCTGTCCATGTACTTAGCTCACAAGCGTATTAAGGTTGCGAATGTGCCCTTAGTGCCCGAACTGGCTCCTCCTGAGGAGCTCTTTAAGGTGCCGCCCTATAAGATTATCGGCCTTTTGATTGACCCCTTCAAGCTGAACGAAATTCGCGCTGAACGCTTGAAAACCATGGCCCTGAGCGATACTGCAGTATATTCAGACATGAACCGCATCAACGAGGAATTGACCTATGCCAAGGGCATTATGCGCCGTCTGCACTGCCAAATTATCAATGTTTCTAACCGTGCCATCGAGGAAACTGCGGGCATCATTTTGGAATACGTGCGCAAGAACAAGGAACGCCACAACGAAAACTAAGTGGTGCTAAATAAATAGCGCAAGCAAAAGAAAAATCCGAAGTCAGCATTTGGCTTCGGATTTCTTTATTGCTTGGCTTGTTTTATGCTTTTTTCATGCTTTTTATGCTTTTTTATCGATGGTGGCGATGCTTGCTGCATCCTTAGCGTCCACGAGCTTTTTAGTCATAACATTATAGACAACGTCATTTTTATAAGCCTTGCCATTGACCTTAACCTTGCCTTGGAAGGAGGCCAGCTTGGTCTTCCAGCAATAGCTGCCCTTATCGGCAGTGATGAGCATGCCATCGTCCTTAAAATCACAGTTGCCTTCTACATAGGCAGTGCGGTCGGAATTATAGACATCAACCTTGTCACATTTAAAGCGCATTTCGCCAAAGCTGAGCGTAATATTGCCCTGTCCGTGCACTTCCATTTTATAAAAATACACCTTGGTGGTGTCACCGGTAATAGTGAGCATAGTGTCGTGGGCAGGAAACTGCACAAAAACATTGCCCTGTAAATCATAAACGCCGGTTAAGGGATTAAAGGTTCGCTTATCGCTTTTAATGGTGGGCTCCACGGCACCGCACATGGAAGGAAGCAGCATTAAAAGCATAAAAAGAGCAAGAATTATTTTTTTCATACTATTTACCTCTTACCTCGTCAAGAAAGTGCAGCTAATGCACGCAAAAACGGATGACAACGCCAGTAAATTACACAATTTGTGTAGGATGATTTTGGCATAATAATTATTATAGTATTTTTTGGCTGCTCCTGCAAGGGGCGAAGGCTTTTTTTACAAGATTTTTTAGGAAAAAAAGAGGATTTTGCCGTTTTACATTGAATATAAGCAATGTGTAAATCATCAGCGGAGGAATGTATGCATGGACGGAGAGTTTGAAAGCTTTAAAGAGCAGGTGCGTAGCACTGCCAATATAGTAGAAGTAATCTCCGGCTATGTTCCTTTAAAAAAACGAGGACAAAATTTTTGGGGTTGTTGCCCCTTTCATGGTGAAAAAACACCTTCCTTTGCGGTGAATCCCGCCAAGAACATGTTTTATTGCTTTGGCTGTCATGAGGGCGGGGATATTTTTAAATTTATTATGAAAATGGAAAGCTGCGACTTTAAGGAAGCATTAAAGCTTCTGGCAGCTCGCTATGGCATTGCTGTTCCGGAAAGGCAGAAGACGGCAGGGGAGATTAGGCGCGAAAAGCAAAGAGAGCGCATTTATGAAACCAACGCTACTGCTACTAGGTTTTTTCAGGCCTGCCTTTTAAAGACGGCTTATGGCAAAAATGCGCTTAACTATTTAGAGGGTCGTGGCATCAACCAAGAGATTATTGCAAGCTTTTCCATAGGCTATGCCTTGGATAGCTTTACTGCCTTGCTTAGCAATTTGGGCAAGCGGGGCTACCAGGGGCAGGAGCTTTTGGCAGCAGGCTTGGTGGCCAGAGGTAAGCAGCAGCTTTATGACAAGTTTCGCAATCGAGTGATGATTCCGATTAAGGATCCCAAGGGAAAGATTGTGGGCTTTGGTGGCAGGGTGCTGGATAATAGCACTCCCAAATATTTGAATACACAGGAAACGGAATGGTTTAATAAAAGACGCTTGCTTTTTGCGATGGATGTGGCCTATAAAGCTATTCGTAGCAAGGGACATGCCATTGTTGTTGAAGGCTATATGGATGCTATTAGCCTGCATGCGGCAGGGATTAGTAATGTGGTGGCTTCCATGGGGACGGCCTTCGCTACGGAGCAGGCCAAGCTACTAAAGCGCATAGCCAGTGAAATTGTTTTTTGCTACGATAGTGATAGTGCTGGGCGCAAGGCCTCGGTGCGGGCGGTGAGCATCGCTCGGGCAGAGGGGCTGAAGGTGCGTATTGCGGGTGTGCCCGAGGGCAAGGACCCGGATGAATATGTACGTCACTACGGTAAGGAGGCCTTCTTAGAGGTTATTGCTCAGGCTAGGGAAGGCATTGATTTTCAAATTGAAGAAACAATTTTGCAGAGTGATGTGTCAAATTTAGCAGGAAAAGTTGAGGCAGTGTCGAATATACTACCATTCCTATTAGAATGTAAAAGCGAAATCGAGGCTGCGGAGCATATGCGCAGGCTGGCACAAAGATTGACTATAGATGAGGGCCTGATTGTGGAGGAATACCGCAAGGCTACTAAAAAGAATGGTGTCAGAAAAGAGAGCGTGTATGTGCCAGTGCCAGATGTCAAAAAGATTAGCGTAAGGCGGCAGGCAGAGGAGCAGCTTTTAGCACTGCTGGTGGAGCAGCCCTATTTGGCAGCAAATTGTGACCCGGTGGTGCAGCTCACAGGCTGGAGCGATCCAGCCTTGGCACAGGTTTTTGCTATGCTGAAGGCCTTGGCTGAGCATGATGCTTTTACTATTGATAAATTAAATGATGCCTTGGATGGAGCTGGTCAATCGGCTTTGGCGGGGATAAGAACCAAAGTAGTGCCCACTCAGGAGGGTGAGCAATTTATGGAGGTTTGCTTACGCCAGCTGCAGCGCAGCTTTTTAGAGCAGGAGTACGAAAGGCATCGTTTACTAGCGGACGAATACGAACGCTCGGCAGATTCGCGGTTTATGCAGGAGCTGCTAGAAACTCAAAGGATAAAGGATGAAATTAAGAAGCTCTATGGAAATTAAAATTGATATGGAAGGAGGGAACACCATGGATGATACTAACTGCAAATTAACCCAGGAACAAATTGATGAATTGGTGCAAAGGGGTAAAGCTCAAAATGGTGTTCTCACTTATGGAGATGTAATGGGCACTATCAATAGCTTGGATAGTGTTAGTCCGGATGATGTTGAGCATTTATACGAGGTTATTACCCGCAAGGGCCTGGAAATAGTGGATGATAATTCACCCGAGGATGATGTATTACCCATTGTGGATACCGATGACAGTAATCCTGCTGAGGATATTACCGAGGCCGAGCTAGCTAATTTGACTGTGCCTGAGGGCATTAGCATTGATGACCCGGTGCGCATGTATTTAAAGGAAATCGGCCGCGTGCCGCTGCTTGTGGGCGAGGACGAGATTAAGCTTGCTAAGCGTATGGATAAGGGCCGTCAGGCAGAACGCCTGCTGCGCGGCAAAACCATTACCCTGAATGCGCCCGTTTTTAGTGGTAGTGACGATACCCAGGCTTTGTTAGATAAAATCAATGGCTTTATGGCTGAAGAATGGCATATGACTAATATGCGTTCGATCTATAAAGTGCTGGATATGATTAAAGCTCGCCAGGAGGAGGGCAATCCTTACAAAATCGAGGATTACGAGGATTTGATTTTTGAATTTACTCGTGATGAGCGCTTGCATTTGCAGCGCTTGATGGTGGAGCAAAAATGTGTGATTCCTGATTGTGAGCGTTTAGAAATCCAGCGTCCTACCAGCGATAAGGATGTACATAATCTTTATCAGGTAAAGTCTCTGTTAGAGGAGCTTAAGGCTCGATTAAGCGATGGTCGTGAAAAGGACACCGCTATGGCTGATGCCTATATTTGCTGCCAGGAGAGCTTTGAAGAGCTGCTGAGGGCGGTGCGCCAACAGGGCAATGACGCAAAAAAATGCTTATCAGAAGCCAATCTGCGTTTAGTAGTGAGCATCGCTAAGCGCTATGTGGGCCGTGGCATGCTTTTCCTGGATTTGATTCAGGAGGGCAACTTGGGCCTGATTAAGGCTGTTGAAAAGTTTGACTACAATAAAGGCTTTAAGTTTAGTACTTATGCAACATGGTGGATTCGTCAGGCTATTACCCGTGCTATTGCCGACCAGGCGCGCACGATTCGTATTCCGGTGCATATGGTAGAAACGATTAATAAGCTGATTCGTGTTTCGCGCCAGCTGTTGCAGGAGCTGGGACGCGAGCCCTTGCCCGAGGAGATTGCCAAGGAAATGGATACTTCGGTGGATAGGGTGCGCGAGATTATGAAGATTGCTCAGGAGCCTGTTTCCTTGGAAACACCTATTGGTGAGGAGGAGGATTCGCATCTGGGTGACTTCATCGAGGACCACGATGCGCCGGCTCCCGCTGACGCTGCTTCCTTTACTTTGCTGCGCGAGCAGCTGGAAGAGGTTTTGGAGACCTTAACCATTCGCGAAAAGCGCGTGCTGGAGCTGCGCTTTGGCTTGGAGGACGGTCGTAGCCGTACCCTGGAAGAGGTGGGCCAGCATTTTGGTGTTACCCGTGAGCGTATTCGCCAAATCGAGGCGAAAGCATTACGCAAGCTGCGCCATCCTAGCCGTAGCAAAAAGTTGAAGGACTTTTTGGAATAGGCTGCTGCTGGCAGAGTAACAGGCTGTGATTTGGCTTGATTTCCAGATTACTTCTTGACATAATGCTTATCCTATAATAAAATAATACTGTTGAGTTGTTATCGTGGGCCTATAGCTCAGTGGTAGAGCCGCCGGCTCATAACCGGCTGGTCGTAGGTTCGAACCCTACTGGGCCCACCAACCTTAACTTTAAACGAATTCAAACGCAGGTCAGCTGGCCTGCGTTTTTGCTTTCTCTAGGTAGTAGCTAGCTTGCAAGGTGGATGTGTTTGGCAGGGAATGCTTTGGTAATTGGTAAAGAGAAAATACTTCTGATGAAGTTATTAATTAAGCATATGCTGAAGAATACTAAGTCATATGCTATGATGGGCATTTAGTCTAGTTTTTACTTGCACGTAGGTATAGTTGACTGTATAATATAAACTGTATTACTAGACTAATGAGTCTATTTTGCCAGAATGTTTTTTAGAGTTAAATTTTCTGGAGTAAAGATATAAGCAAGAGCTTTTAGTCAGCGACCAAGGCTTTTGAGGATAAGA
>CAMFET010000046.1 GCA_945949475.1 uncultured Phascolarctobacterium sp. | reverse complement strand
ATGGAAGAAAAGGACATGGACGGCACGCTTGATAAGCTGGAAGACCAATATATTAAATAAGCTTTGTAAACTTCATATGCTCTAAAAACTAAAGCTAGCACTGCTGACCACGCAAGTCAGTTGTGCTAGCTTTTTTACTTGATTTTATAGTGAACCCCTGTTTTAAGTAACGTTTCGTTACAGGAGTTAAATTCAGTATCTTTGTACGCATGCAACGAGCAACTCAAAGCAGCTTTTCCAGCAGCTCCGGCGTCAAATCATCCTCGCCATAAACCTTGATGCCGATACTTGTCAGCAGAGCTGCTGTGACTCCTTGCCCTGCAATGATCTTGCTGGAAAAAGTGCCATCATAGATGGCTTTGCTGCCGCAGGAGGGGCTGCGTTGCTTTAAGATGGCTACGGTAATACCCTTTTCCATGCACAGCTGCGCACATTTTTGCGCGCCATCAATAAAGGCTGCGGTTACATCCTGTCCCTCTTTATTAACGACTTTAGCCTTGAGCTGCAGTACATCAGCTCCAGTCCCTCCTTTAATCTCAGCAGGAGGGCGGGGAGTGGGCAAACCGCCGCTTACTTCAGGACAGAATGGAAAAATCTCTTCTCCCTTACCCTTAGCCAACAGCTCCAAAAGCAAGGGGCAGGGATTGCCATCACCCTTATAACGTACAGGATGATTTAATAAACACGCACTGACGAGAATCATTGTACCAGCTTCTCCACTACCGCGGCCAGCTTAGCTTCCCAGTCGGCGCAGTAGTCACTGCCACCTTGGGCACAGTCGCTCTTGCCGCCGCCGCGACCAGCGAAGGCAGCATTCAGCTCCTTCATCACTGCACGACAATCGATGCTGGTATTAGCCCCTGCTACCGCAGCGTAGCTAATGCGCTCAGGCTTAGCTGCTACCAAAAGACCCAAGGTGTTTTCGTGTGCAGTGAGCTTGGGAATGAAGGCCTTGATATCCTTGGCATCAAAGCCATCCAAGGGCCAAGCGACCACCTTGACGCCGTTGGCGTCGGTGGGCGCAACGGCCATAATTTCCTCCAGCTGCTTTTCCTTCATAGCCAGCAGCTTGCTCTTTACTGCCTCTAGCTGCGTCTGCATATCTGCCTTCAGCTTTTCGATGTGCTCCGGCACCAGCTCCGGCTTGGTGGACAAAGATTGCGCTACCTTGAGCAGGGTGCTGTTCTTTTTATCCATGTCTAACAAAGCACGCCGTCCGCACAAGAATTCCACGCGACAGCCACCCTTGTGCTTTTCGTGGCGAATGACCTTGACGCTGCCAATCATGCCTGTAAAGGGAGGATGGGTGCCGCAGCAGGTGCAGATGTCGGCTCCTTCTACGCTAACGATTCGTAAGATGCCGGTCAGCTTTTCGTTAAACTTGCGCATTTTATCCTTCAGCTTCACAGCCTCGCTGCTAGCCATATAATCAACACTTACAGGACGATTATCCCAAATAATTTCGTTAGTGAAGAGCTCTGCCTTAAGCAAATCCTCTTCCGTCAGCTCCTTATCCAAATCGATAAAAACACTGTCCTCATTCATATGAAAGCCCACATTATGGGCTTCAAATAGCTTCCAGCAGGCGAAGGACAAAATGTGCTCGCCAAGATGCTGTTGCATTCTATCCAGGCGCACGCTCCAGTCCAGCACCGCCTTCACGGGAATGCCCACGGGCAAGGGTTCTCTGCATTCGTGATAAATATGACCTTCCTTTTCGGATACATGCTCCACTATAATATCATTGATCTTGCCCTTATCGCTCAGTTGTCCGCCGCCTTCAGGAAAGAAAACTGTTTTGTCCAATTCAATCAAATATTTGCCATCCTTTTGGGTGCAGGCGGTGACAATGGCCTCGCATTCCTTAAGCATGGAGTTGTTTTCAAAAAGCTTTGCTGTCATGATTATTCCCCCTCGCGCGCAAAAATCTGCGCTTCTAATTCTAAAAATCTACTAAGGATATTGTACCACCTCTAAGCTAAAATATGATATAATTTAACTATATTTTGCAAAAAATTTCACTTTATCAGAAGCGAGGACGAATAAATGTATCAAAATTTACTCTTTGATTTAGATGGCACGTTGACCAATTCTGCCGAGGGCATTACCAAATGCGTGCAAAACGCACTGCATCTTATGGGCATCGAGGAGCCTGATTTGAAGAAGTTGGAGGTTTTTATCGGACCGCCCCTACGCGCCAGCTACATGAAATATTATGGTATGACGGCGGAGCAGGCTGAGGAGGGCATTGAGCTTTATCGCCAGCGCTACACCGATATCGGAATTTGGGAAAACAAGGTTTATCCCGGTATGATGGAGCTTTTGGGGCTGTTAAAGCAAAACGGCTTCCGCTTGGGCATGTGCACTGCTAAGCCAGAGGTTTTTGCTGTGCGCATTGCGGAGCATTTTGGTTTTAATGATTTCTTGGTTGATGTCACAGGCTGTAGCTTGGATGGCAAAACTGATAATAAGGCGCTCGTGGTTGCCGAGTCCCTGCGCAAATGGGGACTTGATACTCCGGAGAAAAAGGCTACTGTAGCCCTCGTGGGCGACCGCCGCGAGGATGTTATGGCTGCCCATGCTAACGGCATCGCCTGTATCGGTGTCGGCTTTGGCTTTGCTTCTCCGGGCGAGCTTGAGGAAGCTGGCTGCGAGCATTATGCTGCTACCATGGCCGACTTGAAGGCTTTGCTGCTGGGAAAATAATTTGGCTGTGTGCTGCAGTTTAGTGCATTATTTAGTTTCACAACGAGGTTTTTATGAATATCTATGCGATTGGCGACCTGCATTTATCGGGGGAGCCGCCCACTAAGCCCATGGAAATTTTTGGGGAGCATTGGTTGGGACATAAGGAAAAAATAAAAGCAAACTGGTTAGCTACAGTCAAAGCTGGAGACACAGTGATTATTTGTGGTGACATTAGCTGGGCCATGGGTCTGCAGAATGCGGCAGAGGATTTAGCTTGGCTAGCACAGCTGCCCGGTCGCAAGCTGCTTTTACGCGGTAACCACGATTACTGGTGGGCTAGTCTTGCAAAAATGCAACAGCTATATGGAGCTGATTTCGAATTCATTCAAAACGACTGCATCATGGTGGGTGGTAATGCTATTTGTGGTACCCGCGGTTGGGTGCTACCATCGGCGGAAAACTTTACTGTCGAGGATGAAAAGATTTATAAGCGGGAGGCTATTCGTTTAGAAATGTCCCTGAAGGCAGCTCTTAAACAGGAGCCTGCCAGCATTATCGTAGCCTTTCACTATCCGCCGCTCTTTGCGGCAGAAGAGCACAACTTGTTCACCGATTTATTGGAACAATATCATGTGAACTACTGCGTTTATGGTCATATTCATGGCGAAAACCATGTGCTGACCTTTGAAGGTGAGCGTGAGGGTGTAAATTACAAGCTGGTGAGCTGTGACACCCAAGGCTTTGAGCTGACACGCATCTTATGACACTCCTCTGTGAACGCACAAATATACTGAAATTTTATCAGTAGCGTGAATATACCAAAAAGAACGTTTGCCATATAACCAAGTAAAAAAGCTAGCGCAGCTGACATTCTAGTCAGTAGCGCTAGCTTTTTTGCTGTTTAGCTTTGACAAAGAGCAAAGTAGCAAAAAAGTGTAAAGAATTTTGCAAAAAAGAATTACACGCTATTACTATTTTTAATTGCTTACAGTAACAGAATGTGCTACAATTAGAGTAATTATCTATCTTCTTTTACAGTTGTGGTGTACTTCTGTAGGAGATACATAGCATACAGGTACTACCGAAGCTGACTTGCTGTCACAGATGGCTGATAGCTCCTAGTGGTACAGTGTGATTATAATAGGGTTAATCAAAGAGATTATATATTTTTTAGGTTGGGAGGAGTTATCTCTTGTTGATGAATGGTGCACAGGCTATCTTAGAAAGCCTGAGACGAGAAGAGGTTGACATTGTTTTTGGTTATCCTGGTGGCGCAGTGTTAGACTTGTATGATGCAGTTTACCAGGCTAAATTTCCCCATATTTTGACTCGCCATGAGCAGGGTGCAGTGCATGCCGCTGATGGCTATGCCAGAGCTACGGGCAAGGTGGGCGTTTGCTTCGCTACCTCCGGCCCTGGTGCTACCAATTTAATTACCGGCATCGCCACCGCGAACATGGATTCCATCCCCATGGTTTGCATTACTGGCCAGGTAGGCAATCCCTATATTGGTAAGGATTCCTTCCAAGAGGCCGATATTGTGGGCATTACCACTCCGATTACCAAGCATAATTATTTGGTGAAGAAGGTGGAGCAGCTGCCGCGAGTTATTAAAGAGGCCTTCTTTATTGCCCGCACTGGTCGTCCGGGACCGGTTGTTATCGATATTGCCAAGGATGTTTTCTCCACACAATTTGAATATGAATATCCCAAAACAGTTAATCTACGCGGTTATTCCGGCGAATTTACCGGCAATGAGGAAGAAATCGTGGCTGCAGTGGAAGCAATTAAAAATGCCAAGCGCCCCCTGTTCTTTATTGGCGGCGGCATGACGCTTTCTGGTCAAAGCAAGCTTTTCCGTGAGGTTGTAAAGATGTCCTCTATTCCGGTAATTTGCTCCCTCATGGGCTTGGGCTGTGTTCCCTCCACCGATGAGGGCTTCCTCGGCATGGTGGGTATGCACGGCTCCTACGCAGCCAATATGGCAGTGCAGGAATGCGATTTGCTTATCACCTTGGGTGCGCGCTTTGATGACCGCGTTACCGGCAAGCTGAGTGCCTTTGCTCCCAATGCTAAAATCGTGCATTTCGAGGTTGATAAAGCAGAAATCAATAAGAATGTTCCTGTAGACTATCCTGTCTTCGGCGATTTGCGTTGGTCCATGCCCATTTTCTTGAACCTGATGATTCGTTCCGTGGATGACTTTGAGAGTCATATCGCTGAATGGCGCAACCATGTTATTGCCATGAACAAGGAGCATCCCTTCTCTTATAAACAGAATGCAGAAACGATTTTGCCTCAGCAGCTGATTGAAAAGGTATCCGACTTGGTGGATGATGATACCATTGTGGTAACCGATGTAGGCCAACACCAGATGTGGGCTGCCCAATTCTTCAACAGCCGCAAGCCGCGTCAATTCCTGACCTCCGGTGGCTTGGGTACCATGGGGTATGGATTGCCCGCTGCTATGGGTGCCAAGCTGGCCAAGCCCCAGCAAAAGGTAGTAGTTTTCACCGGTGACGGCTCCATTATGATGAATATTCAAGAGCTTGCTACCATGGCTGATAACAATATTGATGTAAAAATTGTGCTGCTGCATAACAGTGTTTTGGGTATGGTTTACCAATGGCAAAAGCTGTTCTATGGCCACCGCTTCTCCAACACCATTATGGACACCAAGGTTGATTTTGTGAAATTGGCTGAGGCTATGGGTATTAAGGGCGTTAGAATTCAAGGCTTGGATGGCTTTGAGGCTAATCTGAAGGCTGCTTTAGAGGGCGAGGGTGCCACCTTGATTGATGTCATCCTGCCTCCTAATGAAGACGTATTGCCCATGGTTGCACCGGGCGCACAGCTGGATAACATGGTATTAGGAGATTAAAAGCGATGAAAAAATATAATTTAGCTATTTTGGTAGATAACAAGCCCGGCGTACTGACTCACGTATCCGGCTTAATCAGCCGTCGTGCCTTCAACATTGAAAGCATTTCTGCAGGCTATACTGAAGAAACCGATGTAACTCGTATTAATATCGAGGTTTCCGTAGAGGATAAGCATGAGCTGGAGCAGGTGATTAACCAGCTTTCCAAGCTTATAGATATTATTAAAATCGTTAATTTGGGTGAGGTCGACTCCATTGTGCGCGAGCTTGTGCTGTTAAAGGTGCGCGCTAACAAGGAAACCCTCAAGGATATTCGCAATATTGTCGATGTGTTCCGTGGAAAGATCGTGGACATCAGCCCCGAAAATGTTGTTATTGAAATCACCGGCTCCCAAGGAAAGATTGATGCCATTTGTGCAATGATGGCGCAGTTTGAAATTATCGAGATTGCCCGCACCGGCACCATCGCCATTTCCAGAGGTCCGATCCCCGTGAAAGAAATGTAATTGGAGAAAAAACTATGAGTATGCAAATGGAATTTATTAAGGTGCTTCCCTCCCCGCAGGCGTTAATGGAGGATTATCCCATAAGCCAAGCTTCTAAGCTGCTGAAGCTGCAGCGTGATGAAGAAATTAAGAATATTTTTACCGGCAAGGATGACCGCTTTTTGATGGTTATCGGCCCCTGCTCCAGCGATAATGAGGAAGCAGTTTTAGATTATGTGCATAGACTGGCTAAGGTGCAGGAAAAGGTAAAGGATAAAATTTACATCGTGCCACGCCTGTATACCAATAAGCCTCGCACCATTGGCGTGGGCTACAAGGGCATGCTGCACCAACCCACTCCTGATGGCCAGGAGGATATGCTGGGCGGCATCATCGCCATCCGCAAGATGAATGTGCGCGTAATCGAAGAAACCGGTATGACCGGTGCTGAGGAAATTCTCTATCCCGAGGTTTTCCGCTATCTGTCAGATCTTTTGAGCTACGCTGCTGTAGGCGCTCGCTCCAGCGAGGACCAGCTGCACCGCATGATCGCCTCCGGTGTGGGTATCCCCGTGGGAATGAAGAATCCCACCTCTGGTGACCT
>CAMFET010000045.1 GCA_945949475.1 uncultured Phascolarctobacterium sp. | reverse complement strand
TACGGCTTGAAGAAAGCTCGTAAAGCTAGCCAGTTCTCCAAACGTTAATTTTTGGACCTGTCCAGCACTCAATCACAAATATCGCACAATATACTCCGCATCGCAAGGTGCGGAGTTTTTGTTTTTGTTATATGAAAACCACGCCATAGTGGCGTGGTTCCGAGAAGCTTTAGCGGTGAGTAATAAAAAAACTCCTATTGTCATTTTGGATTTAATATTTCGCGCGTTGCGGTTAGGCGGCAGGCTCGCTGCTGACGTTGGTGTGCACGTTTAAGTCCACTTCAAAGATTCTGTTCCAGGGTAGCTTAGCGCCAACCGTAAGGTCAGTGAGATAGTAAGCTTTGTGCGTGTCGGCGTAGAATGGTGTACGGCTGAGGCTGCGCCAGTAAAGCCAAGTAGCATAGAGGCTCAGACGCTCCTGAATGCGGTATTCCGTCTGCTGCTTTTCCTCTGGCTCCAGGTCCGTGGGCGTGGTACCGAAGCTTTCCAAATAAGGACGCAGCTGGGGATGAATGCGCTTTTGGTAGTAGTAGTCCTCTAGCATGCGCTCAATAGTAAAGTTTAAATTATCAGCGTAAAGGGCAGGGATGAGCAGTGGGTTATCGGTAGCGCTTTGCTGGGCCTGCAGCTGGCGCAAGCGTCCCGTGAAGATAATGCTTTGTGCTAAAGCGGTGCCGCTGGAGTTGCTAAAGGTGTTCCAGCCGGCGTAGGCTGCGAGCCTGTTGACACTTATATTTTGTTCTAGCAGCAGGGGTAGCAGCATTTCCTCTGCTTCAAAATTGGCGCTTAAGTCGATAAGGGCCACGTGCTTATCGTGCTTAAGGTAGCTAGCAAGCTGCTCTGCTTCGGCTGCAGTCGGTTTGGCGTCAGCATCACCGCAATGCACAAAAAGAATGATATCCGCTGCGTTAGGCTCTTCAACAAGCTGCGCACCCACCAGCTGGGCCTGGTTGCGCAAGGTTGCGCCTACGCTAGAGGCCATGTAGGGCATGTGCTTGAACTCGGTTTTGGGGGAGCCATATGCTAGAAAAAGCTTGGGCTGCCAGTGGCTTTGCTGCAAAAAATGACGCGTTAGCAAGAGAGCAGCAATTTCGTCAGCTCCGTTGGTAAGCTGGGCCTGTGTTTGCCAAGTGTGCTCTTCTATGTGGCGCGCAAGCTTGGTCGCAGTCATATGGGGCAGGCCAAAGGGTGAAGAGTCATCCTGACCGATGATAAAAAGAGGAGCGTTTGTAGCGACTGTAGCATTTACTTGAGTATTTGCTATGTTCTTGCTGTTCTTAGCCTTCGGTAGAAGGTGCGCTAGGAGCCGTTCGTTAAAGCCTTGGCTCTGGGTGAAAATACTGGTGTATTTGCTCAAAATATCTGTCGGAATTTCCTTCTTGTACTCCATTAGCTCCTTGGTCATGGCGTAATCACCATTAATTTGTACCATATCTAAGAGCTGCGAGTAGCGCATAAGATGCCATTGATACCAACAATCGGGATAAACCTCATCGCTAACTAAAAGGCGAGGAATGACCGAAAATAGCTGCAGTTGGTGTTTATCGCTGTCAGTGCTGTCAGTATAGTTGCTTTGCCTTGGCGGGGAAGCTGTGATGTTTTTTTGTAGCTTATTTAATTCACTAAAGAAATAGTCCTGTTCTTGTGCGCTGGCAATGTGTTGGCGTGTTTGTAAAAGGCTGCCGTGGAGCAGGATATCTGTGGAGATAATACTGGTATTATAATTGGCAGACTTGTTTTGCAGCCATTGCCAAAGTTTTTTGCTCTTGGCAGGCTCTTGATAGTTGTCAAGAAGCTCTTTTGGGGGTACAATTACATTAATACCAGCTAGTTTGCCTAGCTTTTGCACCATGGTGCTGCACACAGGGCGACTATCCAAGGGGACCAGCAGGAGCTCTTCATGAGCTGGTAGGGCAGGCAAGCTAACAGCTGAAATGCTGTTCCAAAGGTCAGCCATATAAAGCAAAATAAAAATAATGGGAAGAATAATATACTTAAGCATATTTAATACCACTTTACTGTTTTTTGGGCTTGGTTATTATAGTAACCATTATACCACAGGAGTTTATAGATGAGAATAATAACTGGCAAGGCACGGGGCCTACAGCTTACAGTACCTAAAAATTATGATGTGCGCCCTACTGCTGATAGGGTTAAGGAATCTGTATTTAATATTATCGGTAGCAAAATAATTAATGCCACTGTATTGGATTTGTTTGCCGGTACAGGTAACTTAGGCTTAGAAAGCTGGAGTCGCGGAGCTAAGTCCATCACCTTCATCGACGAAAGCAAGGAGTCGTTGCGCTTAGTAAAAAGCAATATTGCCAAATGTCGCGCAGAAAACGACTGTACTGTGCTGAAGGGCAGTGCGCCTCAGGTGGCAGAGCGCATGGCACAGCAGGGTCAGCGCTTTGATTTTGCTTTTTGTGACCCACCCTATAATAAGGGCTGGGTGCAGCAAATTATTGCGGTTTTAGGGAAAAATCCTTTTTTGGAAAATGGTGGCTACTTAGTTGTGGAGCGGTCAGCACACGATGAATTACCGCCCTTGCCGGAAGGGTGTGAGCTAGTGCGCACACAGCATTATGGCGAAACAATTATTGATTTTATTTTGTGGAATAATCTAGAAAAATGAGTTAAAATAAAAAGGATATTACTGTTTTGTGTCGAATAGATAAAAGATGAAATAGGGGTTCTTGTCTTTTGGGATGGGAATTCAGGGAGTTTAGGAGGTCCGGCTATGCGTAGAGCAGTATGCCCAGGAAGCTTTGATCCGGTAACCAAGGGTCATATAGATATTTTTGAGAGAGCAAGTGGAATGTTTGACGAGCTGATTATCAGCGTTTTTCATAATCCGGGAAAGGATAAGGCCATGTTTAGCATGGAAGAGAGGGTAGAAATGCTGCGGGAGGCTACGAAGCATATCCCCAATGTGCGGGTTACCTGTTTTTCAGGCTTGTTAAATGAATTTTGTAAAAAAGAAAATGCACCCTTTATTGTAAGAGGTCTACGTGCTTTTACTGATTTTGAGTATGAGTTCCAAAGAGCTTTGCTGTTAAAGAAAATAGATAATCAGTTGGAGACTGTTTTTATCATGACCAATGCTAAGTATTCTTTCGTAAGCTCGTCCGGTGTTCGCGAATTGGCAACATTTGGTGGTCAATTGAAGGATTTGGTGCCGGAATGCATCGAAGAAAGAGTCCGCAAGCATGTTTACGAAAAGTTTGAATAGAATCTGGGGGAATGAGCATGATTGAACGTAATAACAATATTAATGTAGCTTTAGAAAAACTTTTCGAAGAGTTTTATAATATGATTGCCGGTGCTAGAAATGTACCCTTCACCGAGAAGATTATGCTGGACGAGGATGATTTGGTAAATTTAATAGAGGATTTGAAGAATGCCATCCCTCGTGAAATTAAGAGTGCTACTCAGGTTTTGGAGGAGCAAAAGAATATAGTAAATAAGGCCTATGCTGATGCTGACCGTATTGTGCAGCAGGCTAAGAATGAGGCTGAGCGCATTTTGGGTGTGGCTCAGGCTGAGGCAGATGCTAAAATTCAGCAGGAAGAGGTTGTAAAGCAGGCTAATGCAGTGGCTGAAGAGATTAAGGCCAATGCGTTGCGCTATCAAGAGGATACTAAGCTTGCAGCTGACGAATATGCACTGCGGGTAAAACAGGAATCCTTGCAATATGCTGATGATATGCTGGCCTTTTTAGGTGACAATTTGCAAAGTGCGCTGGATGGCTTGGCTGGCAACAGACAGAATATTAGTAAGGAAATGGCTAATGTTGCTGGCGGCAATCACGCAGTAGCTGCTGAAGAGGAAGAAGAGTAAAAGAAAACTGCCCTGCCATTAGGTGGGGCATTCTTTATATATAGGAGTGTTTTTATGTTACATATAGGCTGTCATTTATCATCTTCTAAGGGCTTTGAAGCCATGGGCAAAACGGCCTTGTCCATTGGTGCGGATACCTTTCAATTTTTTACTCGCAATCCTCGCGGTGGCAAAGCCAAGGCTGTGGACCCTGAGGATGCCTTAGCCTTGCGCAATCTGTGTGCTGAGCACAATTTTGCTCCGCTGTTGGCCCACGCACCCTATACCATGAATCCCTGTGCTGCTGATGAACACTTAATAGAATTTGCTCACATGGTGATGGAGGGAGATTTGGCTATGCTGGAGTATATTCCTGGGAATATGTATAATTTTCATCCCGGCAGCCATGTGAAGCAGGGCAGCGAGGTGGGTGTAACTAAAATCGCCGCCATGCTGAACAGCGTACTCTTTCCCGAGCTGCACACCACTGTGCTTTTGGAGACTATGGCTGGTAAGGGCAGCGAGGTGGGACGTAGCTTTGAAGAGCTAGCTAGTATTTTGGATAAGGTGCAGCTTAATGATAAGCTGGGCGTGTGCTTGGATACCTGCCATGTTTTTGATGGCGGGTATGATATCGTCAACGATTTAGAAGGTGTGCTGGAGCAGTTTGACAAGCTGATTGGTTTGGACAAGCTGCATGCTATTCATATTAACGATAGCAAAAATCCATTGGGCAGTCATAAGGACCGCCATGCCTGCATTGGCGAGGGCAATATTGGGCTCGCGGCTCTCTCGGCTGTGACCAATCATCCTCAGCTGAAGCATTTGCCGTTTTATCTGGAAACACCCAATGAGCTGCCGGGTTACGCCAAGGAAATCGCCTTGCTGCGCAGCTTGTATAAGGAATAATTATCATGCCAAAACAAAAATCCCTGGCTTCTAAAAGTCAGGGATTTTTTGTAGCATGCTATATACAGCTTAATAATGGACTGCATTATTATTGAGCAGATTAAAGCCTGCTGCCAGCAGTTTAGTCTTGATTTCTTCGATTTGCGCTTGGTCGCGGGTTTCCAGTTCTAGCTTCAGGTAGCAGCCGGTGATGGGCATGTTTACATCGCTGCGATTATGCTGCACGCCGACGACGTTAGCGCCGCAGCTGCTAACTATTTCGCTAACCTGGCGCAGTTGGCCCGGACGGTCATCCAGCGCAATAACAAGGTCAGCCTTGCGACCGGTGGTGATTTGACCACGGGTGATAACGCGGGAAAGAATGTTAACATCGATGTTACCGCCGGATACTAAGCAAACAGTCTTTTTGCCCTTAATGGGTAGCTTGTTGAAGATAGCAGCAGCTACAGGAGTGGCACCGGCACCTTCAGCAATAAGCTTTTGCTTTTCAATCAGGCTCAAAATAGCGGTGGCGATTTCGTCTTCGCTTACAGTAACAATATCATCCACATATTTGCAAATCATTTCATAGGTGTTTTCGCCAGGAGTTTTTACAGCAATGCCATCGGCAAAGGTGTTGACGCTGGAGAGAGTTTCGTATTTATGATCCTTAAAGGCATTAAACATGCTGGCTGCACCTGCTGCCTGCACGCCATAAATCTTGACATCGGGACGCAGGCTCTTGATGGCGAAGGCAACACCGCTGATGAGACCGCCGCCACCGATGGGCACAATCACTGCTTCTACATCGGGCAATTGGTCAAGAATTTCCAAGCCAATGCTGCCTTGACCAGCCATAACCAGCTCGTCGTCATAGGGATGGATGAAGGTCATGCCGGTTTCTTCTTGTATCTGTACGGCACGGTCATGAGCTTCATCATAGGCACCGGGAACCAGCTCAACCTGAGCGCCCAAGCGTTTGGTGTTTTCTACCTTCATGATAGGAGCGCCATCGGGCATGCAGATAACACTTTTGATGCCCATTTTGGTCGCTGCTAAAGCTACACCCTGGGCGTGGTTGCCAGCGCTGCAGGCGATAACGCCCTTGGCTGCTTCTTCAGGGGTCAGCTGGCTAATTTTGTAATAGGCACCTCTCAATTTAAAGCTGCCTGTAACTTGCAGATTTTCTGTCTTTAAATACAAGTCCAAGCCTTCGCATAGATGGGGAGAGGCGATGAGGTCGGTTTTGCGAGCTACGCTTTTTAAGACGAAGGACGCGTGATAGATTTTGTCGAGTGTGAGCATTACAACACTTCCTTTTTCCCTTATTTTAAAAAACAATACATATGTAAAGTATAAAGTTTATTTGGGCTATCGTCAAGAGATTGTCACAGATATTCTATACAATTCATAGCAGGATAGTGTATAATAAGATGATATAATGATGAAAAGCGAAAGGAGCTTGCGATAGAGATGGATAATTGGATTGAAGTGAATGTGGCGGTAACGCATGAAGCAGTGGAGGTTGTGTCCGAAATTTTGACGGAGGCTGGCTCCAAGGGCGTAGCGATTGAGGACCCGCAGCTGATAAACGATTTGCGCAACAGCGGCACTTGGGAGCTGTGCGACATTCCGGAGCAGCAAAATACTGAGGTTGTAACTGTGAGTGGCTATTATGCCGATGATGATAAGCTTCAAGAGCGTTTGGCTCAAATCGAGGCCGAGCTGGAGGCTGTGGAAAAGCGCATTGGGCAATATCGCTTTGGTAATACCCGGTTTCGCAAGCTATCCGAGCAGGATTGGGCCAATGAATGGAAGCAATATTTCCATGTTACGCATGTGGGCAAGTCCTTGGTAATAAAGCCTAGCTGGGAGGATTATACTCCGGCGGAGGGCGAGCATGTGATTGAAATTGACCCGGGAATGGCCTTTGGCACGGGTACTCACCACACCACCAATATGATGATGGAACGTCTGGAAAAGGTAATGCATCAGGATGCACTGGTCTTTGATGTTGGCACTGGCAGTGGCATTTTGGCTATTGCAGC
>CAMFET010000044.1 GCA_945949475.1 uncultured Phascolarctobacterium sp. | reverse complement strand
GTTATTTTCTCTGCTATGCTAGAGATTTATAACAAAAACGAAGCTGTAGATATGATTACAGTGACCGATATTTTGCGCCGTGATAACAAGCTGGAGGATGTGGGCGGTATTGCCTATATTACTAGCTTGGCTAATGTGGTCTTGACTGCAGCTAATGTAAAATATCATGCGGAAATTGTTGCTGAAAAAAGCGTTCTGCGCCAATTAGTAAAGGTATCAACAGAGATTGCTGCCATGGGCTACGAGGCTAACGATGAGGTGGGCGTGCTGTTGGACACAGCAGAAAGCCGCATTCTCGAGATATCTAACCGCAAGAAGCGGGCAGATTTTACACCTATTAGTGCAGTACTCATGGATAGTGTGCAGAATATCGAAAAGCTGCTCAATAATAAGGGCGGTCTAACGGGTATTCCTACTGGCTTTAATGATTTGGATAAGCTGACTAGTGGCTTGCATCCCTCCGACTTTATTATTTTGGCAGCGCGTCCCTCCATGGGTAAAACTGCCTTAGCCTTGAATATTGTGCAGAATGTGGCTCTGCGGGCGCACAAACGCGTGGGTGGCGACCCTCGCAGTGTGGCCTTCTTCAGCTTGGAAATGAGCAAGGAGCAGTTGGTCAATCGTATGCTATGTGCAGAGGCCAATATTGATAGCCAAAGACTGCGCATTGGCGAAATGAAGGAAGATGATTGGACGCATTTATGGGATGCCTGTGATGTTATGAGTAAGGCTAAAATTTATATTGATGATACCGCCGGCATTACAGTGATGGATATGCGTAGTCGTGCGCGACGCTTGAAGGCGGAGCATGGCTTAGACTTAATTGTTGTCGACTATCTGCAGCTGATGCAGGGCAGTGGCAAGCGCAATACCAGCGGTGACCGCCAGCAGGAGGTTTCCGAAATATCACGTTCACTAAAAGCGCTGGCCCGTGAGCTGGATGTGCCTGTTTTAGCCTTGTCCCAGTTGAGCCGCGGTGTGGAAGCGCGCCAGGTAAAACGACCCATGCTTAGCGACCTGCGTGAATCAGGCTCCTTGGAGCAGGATGCTGATATTGTTGCTTTTCTCTATCGCGAGGACTACTACAATCCCGAGACCGAAAACAAGCATACTGAGCTGATTATTGCCAAGCATCGTAATGGTCCTGTCGATACAGTTAATCTGTTCTTCCATAAACAATTTACGAAATTTGTGGGCTTCACTAAGCGTGAGGACTGATTTTTTAGGGCTGCTTTTGGGGGCAGTCCTTTTCTTTTTACGCAACACTTCCGAATATTTTTGGATATTTGCTTAAAAACGTTCAGAAAGCTTGCGTTTGATAGCGGAAAATGATATGATTATAATGTATCAAATTGTGGTGAAGAATCTGAAGCTTAAAGATAAGGCTTTCAGATGTTTTTTCATGAATAAAAATGCTTGGGAGGCATATAAAAAATGATTGATCGCTATACTCATCCGGAAATGGGCAACATTTGGACACTCGAAAATGAATTCCGTACCATGTTGAAGGTTGAAATTCTGGCTTGCGAAGCAATGAATAAGCTGGGTATTGTGCCTGACGATGCTTTGAAGGATATTCAGAACAAGGCTGATTTCCGTTTGGAGCGTATTAAGGAAATTGAAGCAGTAACTAATCATGATGTTATCGCTTTTTTAACCAATGTTGCTGAGTATGTTGGTGATGCATCCAAATATATCCATAAAGGCTTGACCTCCAGTGACGTTAAGGATACTGCTTTGTGCTATATGACCGTGCAATCCGCAGATTTAATTATGCGTCATCTGCAAAATTTCCATGCCATTCTGCGCCGTCGTGCTGCTGAATTCAAGAACACCGTAATGATCGGTCGTACTCATGGCATTCATGCTGAACCGATGACCTTTGGCATGAAATTCCTGCTCTGGTCCGATGAGATTGAGCGCGATATGGAACGCCTGAAGCAAGCTCGCGAAATGATGGCTGTGGGCAAGCTCTCCGGTGCTGTTGGCACTTATTCCAATATCGATCCCTTTGTAGAAGAATATGTTTGCAAAAAGCTGGATTTGAAGCCGGTACGCTTGGCAACCCAGGTTATCCAACGTGACCGCCATGCGCATTTCCTGACCACCTTGGCTATCATTGGCTCCTCCTTGGACAAGATGGCTACCGAAATCCGCAACCTGCAACGCACCGATATTCGTGAAGCCGAGGAATATTTTGCTCCTGGTCAAAAGGGCTCCTCTGCAATGCCTCACAAGCGTAACCCCATTACCTGCGAAAAGGTTAGCGGTATGGCTCGCCTGCTGCGTGGTTATGCTGTAGCTGGCTTGGAGGATGTAGCTTTGTGGCATGAGCGCGACATCTCCCACTCCTCTGTAGAGCGCGTAATTCTGCCGGATGCTACGATTGCTCTGGACCATATGCTGCGTAAGTTTAGCAATATTATTGATAAGCTGCTGGTATATCCTGATGCAATGATTGCTAATTTGAATAAGACTGGCGGCCTGATTTTCAGCCAAAACCTGTTGATTGCTCTGGTAACCAAGGGTGTGCTGCGTGAGGATGCCTATAAATGGGTACAACGCAATGCTATGGCCCGCTGGCTGGAGGGTGCTGACTTCAAGACCAATGTTGAAGCTGACCCGGATATCAAGAAATATTTGACCGATGAAGAAATTGAACATTGCTTCGATCCTAAACCGATGCTGCGCAATGTTGATTTGATTTTCTCCCGTTTCGGTTTATAATTGAAAAAGTAATAAGGAGTGACCATTAATGGCATCTGTTGTAGTATTAGGCGCTCAATGGGGCGATGAAGGTAAAGGTAAAATTGTTGACTATTTGGCTCAAAAGGCTGATGCTGTAGTGCGCTACAGCGGCGGCTCTAACGCAGGCCATACTGTTGTAGTCAATGATATCAGCTATAAGCTGCGTTTGTTGCCCTCTGGCGTATTGTTCAAGGATAAAATTAATGTTTTGGGCAATGGCGTAGTTATTAATCCGGGCGTTGTGCTGGCTGAAATTGCCGGCATGAAGGAAAAGGGCATTGATTGCAGTAATTTAGTAATCTCTGACCGCGCTCATGTGGTGCTGCCCTACCATCAACGTCTTGATGAGCTCCAGGAGGAGGCACTGGGTACCCATAAGATTGGTACTACTAAAGGTGGTATCGGTCCCTGCTACATGGATAAGGTAGCTCGTGTAGGCATTCGCATCTGCGATTTGATGGAGCCTGAAACCTTTGCAGAAAAGCTGAAGGTTAATATGGAAGCCAAAAATGCCATCATTACTAAGATTTATGGCGCTGAGCCCTTTGACTATGATGCAGTTCTGAAGGAATATTTGGGCTATGCTGAGCAGCTGCGTCCCTATGTTGCTGATACTGGCGTAGTTTTGGACGAGGTTTTTGCTGCTAAGAAAAATGTGCTTTTTGAAGGTGCTCAGGCAACCTTCTTGGATATTGACCATGGTACCTATCCTTATGTTACCAGCTCCAATCCTACTGCAGGCAATGCTTGCACCGGCAGCGGTGTTGGCCCTCGCTTCATCGACCATGTTGTTGGTGTAGTTAAGGCTTATACTACTCGTGTAGGTGAGGGTCCCTTCATTACCGAGCTTTTGGATACCGATGGCCCTGGCAACCAAATTCGTGAAACCGGTCATGAATACGGCACTGTAACCGGTCGTCCGCGTCGTTGCGGTTGGCTGGATGCCTTCATGCTGCGTTATAGCGCTCGTTTGAACAGCTTAGATTATTTGGCTATTACTCGTCTGGATATTTTGGACCAAATGCCGAAAATTAAAATGTGCGTAGGCTACAAGATTGGTGACGAGGTCTTAAAGCAAATTCCTGCTAGCCTAAATGTTTTGGCTAAGGTTGAGCCTATTTTTGAAGAGTTCGATGGCTGGATGACCGATATTAGCGGCATTCGCGATTATGACAAGCTGCCTGAGAACGCTAAGAAATATTTGGCACGCATTGCCGAGGTTTCTGGTGTAGAGCTGGGTATTGTTTCCGTTGGTCCTAATCGTGAGCAAACCATTGTGCTGAAGGAGCTGCTGTAAGCTAGCTTAGCTAATAATATAATCCTGCATCCTCGGATGCAGGATTTTCTTTGCGTGAGTTAAACTGCAACATAGGAAATAGGATGTGAGTTAGTCTTACGAAAGAGGTGTTAAGGATGAAAATTATTTGCATGGAACCGTTGGGCGTGTCCCAAGAAAAGATTGCCAGCCTTGCAGCTCCCTTAAAGGCAGCTGGGCATGAATTTACTTATTATACTACGAAGGAAACTGACCAAGAAAAGCTTTTGGCTCGCGTTAAGGATGCGGATATCCTGATGCTGGCTAATCAGCCATTGAGTGCAGCTATTATCGAACAGTGCCCTAATCTAAAGCTTATTGATATTGCCTTCACTGGTGTGGACCATGTTGGACTAGAGGCTGCCCGTGCTCGCGGTATCGTAGCTTGCAATGCTGCAGGCTATTCCACCAATGCTGTGGCAGAGCTAACCTTTGGCTTGGCTATTAGCGCCATTCGCAATATTGTGGCTGTTGATGCTCGTTGTCGTGAGGGTGGCACCAAGGATGGCTTGGTAGGCTTTGAGCTTTTTGGCAAAACCTTTGGCGTTGTAGGCACCGGTGCGATTGGCTGCCGCGTGGCTAAAATTGCCCAGGCCTTTGGCTGCAAGGTGTTGGCCTATAGCCGCACTGTGAAGCCGGAATTAGCCGCTGAGGGTGTGCAATATGTGGATTTGGATACTTTGTTGGCACAGTCTGATTTTGTCTCCCTGCACGTGCCCATGACGGCTGCCACCGCAAAAATGATTAACGCTGAGAGCATTGCCAAGATGAAGAATGGCGCTGTCATTATCAATTGTGCTCGTGGCGGTGTAGTGGATAGCCAGGCTTTGGCAGATGCTTTAAACAGTGGCAAGCTGGCCGCTGCAGGCATTGATGTTTTTGAAAATGAGCCTCCGCTAGCAGTGGACCATCCCCTGCTGCATGCAAAAAATACTGTGGTTACTCCCCATGTAGCTTTTGCTAGCAAGGAAGCCCTTGAGGCTAGAGCCGATATTGTTTTTGCGAATATCGATGCCTTTTTAGCAGGTAAGCCTCAAAATATCGTAAAATAAAAAACGGATTAATTAAATTTCATCTTGACGAAAATGAAAAGTATGGCGTGAATATGATTAATAAACTTTCGTATTCACGCCATTTTCATATTTTAAACAAAATTCTTTTGATATTAACAATATAGACACCTATAAAATGTAAGAGTATAGTACAATTTAGATGAGGCAAAAAGAGATTACAACCTTCCTCAAACTCTTGAGCTTCTCCCCAAGCAGTGCCCCGCAGCCTGACCCCATCTGGGGCAGGCATGATGGGGTAGGAAAAATATCTAAAGGAGGTGGCAAGTATGTGGTGGGCTCAAACTGGTTACAAAATTGCTTATGCAGGCATTGTAGGTGTGTGGGCCGTGCTTATGGTAATGGTTTTTACTTAAAGCGAGAACGTAGGCTGGATCCCTTATGCTTACAGAAAGGAGGTAGGATGATGGATAGCACGACCTTATTGAGCATTGGCATTATCGCTTTGATCTGCGTCGGTGGTATTTGGCTGATGGAAAATTAACGGACTCATAAAAATAAGATAAAGGACTGATTAAATTGAATTCATTACAAGAAAATTCCATGGCTGCTGCAGCACCATGTTAGCCGCTCGCTGATAAAAGGTGAGCGGCATTTTTCTTTTAAGAACGAAAAATCCCCTTGCAATTTGCAAGGGGAAGCTTTTACTCAGACCTAATAATGCCTTATAGTACCTTTTGCAGCAGGTTAAGTACATTTTGGTGAGTAATCTTTTTAATAGTGCTATCACTGTATTTAGTAGCGAGATATTCAATTAAGGGCTGGTAATCCTGCACACCTTGAATGTTATAGGGTGGATGGCTGATACCATCGAAATCACTACCAAAGCCTAAATGCTCGTCATTACCCATCAGATTTAGCATGTGGTCAATATGCTTATAGACGCTTTCAATGCAGGCATTATTGTAATCCTCCTCCAAGAATTGCCCAGCGAAGGTAATGCCGATGAGGCCGTCGTTCTCGTTAATAGCGAGAATTTGCTTATCATCTAAATTGCGGGGATGTGCACACAATGCTTTAGCATCGGAATGGGTTGCGATAATGGGCTTGGAGCTAGTCTCAAGCACATCCCAAAAGCCTGCAGGAGCCATATGGGAAACATCCACGAGCATGCCTAAGCGGTTCATTTCGGCTACTACCTTGCGGCCGAAAACAGTTAGACCACCGCCGCTGCATTCTTCGTTAACGCCATCAGCAATGTCGTTGCGATTGCTCCAAACCAAAGTCATGGCACGCACGCCTAGCTCATACAGGCAACGCAATGCCTCTAAGCTACCGTCTATAGCACCGCCCTCTTCGATAGCTAAGAGGGACGCGCATTGATGGTTCAGCACGTCTGCTGCATCTTCCTTAGTACGCACTTGAAGAATATCGATGCCCTGCTCCTTGAGCTTGCGCATTTGCTGAAGATAAGTATCTAAAAGCAGCATGGTGTAGCGCAGACCACCGCCGTAGCGATACTCCGGCGTGGGGACGAACATAGCATAAAATTGCAGCATACCGCCGAGCTTTAGCTGGCGCTTTACATCGATGTGCTGCTTGTTTTCATATAAATCGATTTGTTTTTTATAAAGCTCGGTAAGTGTATCACAGTGACAATCGCAAATAAACATTGATAGTACCTCCGTAGAGAGCGCCTATAA
>CAMFET010000043.1 GCA_945949475.1 uncultured Phascolarctobacterium sp. | reverse complement strand
GCACTCAGCTCACTAGAGCTAGCGCTATCAATGCTTTTTCTTCTTTCGGCAACGCGGTCCCAGTGCTCAAAATATAGCTTGGTTTCTGCCACAACTACACCGCTTAAGCCAATCAAAGCAATTAAGTTAGGAATGGCCATCAAGCCATTAACAATGTCAGCGATAACCCATATTGTTTCCAGCTTCAAGAACACGCCTAAGCCAACTAAAATAATATAGCAAATACGGTACGGCATAATGCCCTTTACTCCAAAGAGATATTCACAGCAACGCTCGCCATAATAGCTCCAGCCGATAATAGTGCTGAAGGCAAAAAGCACCAAGCCAAAGGTCAGCATGTATTTTGCCATGCCCGGGAAAGCACTAGCAAAAGCAGCTTCAGTCATAGCCGCGCCATTCACATCACCGCACCACACGCCGCTTACAATCAGTGTTAAGCCGGTCATAGTGCAAATAATAATCGTATCAATAAAGGTACCGGTCATGGATACCAAGCCCTGCTCTGCCGGCCATTTAGTTTTGGCAGCAGCGGCCACAATAGGCGCAGAGCCTAAACCAGCTTCATTAGAATATATACCACGCGCAATACCGCTACGCATAGCAACCATAATCGTTGCGCCTAGGAAGCCACCTTGAGCTGCAGTTGTGGTAAAGGCGCTGTCGATAACTAGCTTAATAGCCGCGGGCAAAACATCTGCATAATAAACAAGCACAGAAATTGCACTGATTACATAAACTACTGCCATAAAAGGTACGATTTTGCTAGCAACCTTTGCAATGGACTGCAGACCGCCAATGGTGATTACAGCAACAAGAATCGTCAGCACAGCTGCAGTGTAAATAACAGGCACATCAAAGGATACATTGACGATGGAGGTTATAGCGTTTACCTGAGTAAAGGTGCCGCTACCTAAGCTAGCAGTCATCACACCAAAAATGGCAAACATAACTGCCAAAGGCTTATACTTTTTACCTAGGCCTTGTTCAATATAATACATCGGACCACCGGAAATATTGCCGTTGTCGTCAACCTTGCGATATTTAACGGCTAGCACACCCTCTGCATACTTGGTAGCCATGCCAAAGAAGGCCGCAATCCACATCCAGAACAAAGCGCCTGGGCCACCGGCCTTTACCGCAGTAGCAACACCTACGATATTACCAGTGCCAACGGTTGCAGCCAAAGCAGTGCACAGCGCTTGGAAGCTGCTTACATCACCGCTGCCATTGCTACGTGCAGAAAAAATCAGCTGCAAAGCCTTGGGCAGCTTCATAACTTGGAGCAAGCCCAAACGCGTAGTCAGCAAAATACCCGTACCAATCAAGAGAACCATCAAGGGCGGGCCCCACACTAAAGCATCAAAAGCATTCAAAAAATCTAACATGTTAACAAATTCCCCTCTCAATTTAATGGCAAATCTTTACGTTTTGCCCCTAATCACTAAGTGACCACGAACAATATTGTAACACAGATACATTATTCAGACAATAGGCAGGGTAATTGTATACACGTATATTTTAGTAGCATAGCACATTGTATACAGGCATATAAAAAAGCCTGCTCACTGTTTTAGAAACGAGATTACAGGCTTTTGTTATTAAAAAAAGTGTTATAAGCTTATTGTATGTAAGAAGCCAAATGCTTAGAACTGCCAGTCACGCATACTTTTTTGTAGCTCCCCAGGAGTGGAAATTTCAGGCTTATGAGCGTATAAGAGGAAGCTAGCATCATTCTTAGTCAAATCAAGCTGCAATAGATTATCGTAAGAAAAATCCTTGAGCCATTTAGTCCTGCCGGTGATTACAGCACTAGCTTTTTCAGAAGCAAAGTTTAGCTTATAATCAAAGCTCTCCAAAGCAAAGTTCTCAAAATTGCTCTTTTTGAGGGAAGACAATGTTTCTGCTAAAAGCATATCCGCCCCCATCTTGCTGCTTAATGCAGACTCTGCCATAGCTTGAAAATCCTTATCCTTAGTTTGGTAGCTTAAGGTCATAAGAAAAGCATCAAAGTTCTTTAAAACCTTGCGAGCTTCAGTAGAGGCAAATTCCTGCTGCTTTTGGTCCAGCTCTGGTAATTTATGAGCGATATCAGCAGTGCTTGCGACCTTCTCCTGCTCCTTAGCTGCAGAAGCCTTCTTAGCTTCTGTAGCAGCATCAAGGTGCTTATAAAGGCCTAAATAATCCATCTCTGCAAAAATTTTACGTAGATTAGCTACAGGGGCAGCCATGGTCAAGCAGCCCTTGGCTTTATCTTCTTTAATCTGCAGCTGTCCATAAACCCAATCCTTGGGCAGTACAATAGTCTTACCCTTATAGGAATCGATAAACTGCAGTGTTTGTTTAGCTTTTTGGGGCTGGAAGGCCTTGAAGCTCTTCACTAGCTGCCAATGCTCCTGCCATAGCTTCTTGCTTAGCTCCTGAGGCAAGGACTCAAACTTTACAGCCTCCACTTTAAGGTCAAGCTTCTTGCTCTTTAATTCAGGAGCGGGGCTGGACTTAGCTGGCATTTTTTCATCCTTAGCAGCAGTTTTAGGAGCATAATACGTGCTATCACTAGTAATGGAAGTAAGTATATAAAGATTATTATTTGCTGCTACAAGGCTAATATCCAGCTCATTTAAGGTATTATCCTGTTTGTAAAGGTAGCTTTGAGTAATAAGCTTATAATTGCCACGCTTATCCAGACGCAAAACCGGCTCAATATTGCCCAGTTGCTGTTTAATCAAATCTTCCTGCAGAAAGAGGTTCTCCTTCCCTTCTGCTAAGGCGTACTTTTTCAAATCCAGCAAAGGACTGGGCACAGTGCGCAAGTCTAACTTCGAGCGCTGGAGCAAGGCAAGCTTGTCATATTCTGCGGCAAAATAAGCGTCATTATAAGGCACACCTAAAATCTGACTCATTTCAGCTGTATCATAGTAATTAACAATATGTACACTGCCCATATTCTTAGCAGCAATCTTATCAAATTCATCAGTGCTGAAGCTGGAAAAGGCATAAAGCTTAGCGCTTTCCATTTTATAAAAGGGCTGTCTATCCTTTACACTAAAGCCTGCTGCATTATTTTCATAAGCCCAAGCATTTGCAGTACATAATACTAAAGCAGCAGCTAAAAGAGCAGATTTTTTCATGATGAAGTCTCCTTAAATTTACTTATTGTACACTATATTGACCATGACGCCGCTATCCAAATTGCAGGCGTTGGCCTCGTCTGTATCGATATGCACCTCATCAGCATGCTTTACGCCAGCGCGCACAAGCACATTATGCATGGTAATGCTGCGTTCGCCCTCGGTTTGAATATCAACAATATCGCCATCCACTAAGCCGTATTTGGCAGCTGTTTCAGGATAAAGATGCACGTGACGGGCAGCAACGATAATACCCTCTGTAATTTCTACTTCGCCGCAGGGTCCGATAAGCTTAGCGCCTGCAGAGCCAGCGATATCGCCACTATTGCGAATGGGCGCATTCAAGCCTACCTTGCGCGCATCAGTCAAGGAAAGCTCGATTTGAGTTTCCGGACGTAAGGGCCCAATAATGCGTAGCTTCATAGAATCCTTCGGAGTAACCATGGTGATTTGCTCCTCGGAAGCATATTGACCGGGTTGTCCAATGGCTTTTTTGGGATGGAGCTCGCTTCCCTTGCCAAAAAGAATATCCATATGCTCACGGCAAAGATGAGCATGACGGGCACTAACGCCTAAAACTATTGGAAATTGCATATTAATCCCCTCCATTTTAATTATTAAACTAACTAGCATTATTATAGCACTATTTCTGTCTATTTTCATTACATATGTAAAATTTAGCATATCTTTCACAAAGCACAGCCTGGGCAGAAGTATTGCTGGACAAAATAAGCTTGCATAGCTTATACTAGAAGAAAAATTCTTACAGAGGTATAGTTATGGATGGACAAGCATATTTACAGGTTATAGAACGCCGATTAGAGCGCTATTTTGATAAAAAGGCCTTGGTACAGGGAGGCTTACAGCTTGATTTGGTAGCCGAGCTGCACGCCTCTGATGAAGGCTATTTTTTGGTGCACAGCATTAAAACCTATAGCGTACAGCACGATGAATACCTTTTTGTGAAGCATTTTAGGGATGCTGTAACTAAGGAGGAGCTCGAGCCCTATTTGAAGCTTCTGCGAGGCCGCATGCAGGAGTTAAAAACGACAACGGAGCATATGAGCAGCCTTTTTGCACTCTTGCTTATCTGTGAGCAAGGCATGGACGAGCAGCTGAAGCAGGAGCTGAGCAAGTATAAGTACCACAAGGATTATTGCTTTACGCTTAAGGGATGGTCTGATTTGGCCGTTTATGTGGCCGATATTCCTAAGCAGGAGATTACCTGCAACAAGGCTGGCCGCAAAACTAAGCAGTATTTTGAGTTTGGCAAATAACAGTCTTAAATGAGTAGTTTTAAATAATTTATCTATACTTCCTAATGAACACATTCACCCATTATGAATAGAATTTGTATATCCAACTTAACAGCTTCAAAGAGACTGTCCTCAAAGGTTTACAATTTCACGCTTTTTTTATGATTTTTATTGACAAAAATGCAAAATATGGTATACTGATTCTAACTCTAGCACTATATATACGAATATACTGTGCGAATTTTTCAAAAAATTTATTTGCAAGGTCGCAAAGAAAAGAAAGGAAGTAATTTCATGAGTGGTTTTATGCTACTGGTAGGCGCAATGGTAATTCTCTTTATCGCCTACGTAACTTATGGTGCCTGGCTTGCTAAGCAATGGGGCATCGACCCGAGCAGAAAGACTCCTGCTCACAGACTTCGTGATGATGTAGACTACATGCCTACTCCGCCCGCTGTATTGATGGGCCATCACTTCTCCTCTATCGCTGGCGCAGGCCCCATTGTTGGTCCTATCTCCGCAGCTGTATTTGGTTGGGTTCCCGTTATGCTGTGGGTACTGATTGGTTGTACCTTCTTCGGCGGCACCCATGACTTTGGTGCATTGGTTGCTTCTATTCGCCATGATGGCAAGACCATTGGTCAAATTATTGATGCAACCCTGGGCAAACGTGGCAAATTGTTATTCTCCATTTTTGCTTATGTAACCCTGATTGTTGTTGTAGCAGCATTTGCTAATATCGTTGCTGGTACCTTCGTGGCTAGCCCGGCTTCTGCTACTGCATCCCTGCTGTTCATCGTTCTGGCAATCGTATTCGGCCTCTGCGTATATCGTGGTGGCATGGATCTGAAGATTGGTACTGTTATTGGCGTTGTACTGCTGGTAGCTGCTATTGCTGCTGGTAACATGTTCCCGCTGGTATTGTCCAAAGCTACCTGGATTTATATCCTGATGGCTTACATCTTTGTAGCATCCATCGCTCCTGTATGGATTTTGCTGCAACCGCGTGACTATCTGAATTCCTTCCTGCTGTATGCATGCATCGCTTTCGCTTTGGTAGGTATCGCAATTTACCAACCCAGCATTCAATTGCCGGCAGTAACCTCCTTCAACCCCTCTCCCAAGGGCAACAACCCCATGTTCCCGATGCTGTTCGTTACCGTTGCTTGCGGTGCTATCTCCGGCTTCCACTCCCTGGTATCCTCCGGCACCACCTCCAAGCAATTGGATAATGAAAAGAGTGCACAACTCGTTGGCTACGGCTCCATGCTGTTGGAAGGCGTACTGGCAACCGTTGCTGTTGTAGCTGTTGGCTACCTCGGCGCTGACAAATTCGCTGCTCTGATGAAGGCTGGCGGCCCTGTAAACGTATTTGCAGATGGCGTTGGTACCTTCATGACCAAGCTGGGCTTCGAATTTGGCGTTGCTAAATCCTTCGTTGCTCTGACCATCTCCGCTTTCGCTATGACCACTCTGGATACTGCAACCCGTCTGGGTCGCTTCATTTTCCAAGAGCTCTTCTCCACCACTGATGAGAAAACTGGCGAGGTTAAGGGTGGCTTCCTGACCAACCCCTATGTAGCAACCGCCATTACCGTAGGCCTGTCCTGGTACATGTCCTCCGGCTCCTACCTGGCAATCTGGCCGGTATTTGGTGCTGCTAACCAATTGTTGGCTGCTCTGTCCCTGCTGGCTATCGGCGTATGGCTGAAAGGCGAAAAGAAGTCCAACCTGATGGTAGTTCTGCCCATGTGCTTCATGTTCGCAGTATGCTTCGTTGCTCTGGCTTCCATCATTATGGGTAGCGCCAAGTTCATCACCACCATCCTGAGTGCTGTACTGTTCGTATTGGCTCTGGCTCTGGTAGCGGAAGCTCGCAAGGCTCTGTTCTAATTAACTTCTACTAAAGAATTAATCCCGCTTCTATATAGAGGCGGGATTTTTTGATGCTTATAAGTTTACTATTTCGTCATACCATAAACGGCGTTAGTTTGGTATAATATAAGCAATAGAACTAAGGGAGAGATTATGATGAACAAACAACGTATTCTAGTTTTGCTTGCAGGGACTGCATGCCTAGGTTACGGCATTTTTACAAAAGAATATGTCAAGGTCATGCGCAAGGCAGTAACAATCTGTTTGGAGTGTATCGGCATTGGCTAAGCGCAGAATTGTTCAATGGCTCTGTGCCCTCTTATATAATGCCAATCTCCCTGGCTTTATACAAGGTCGCATCTATCGCGGGCCGTTAAAAAGCGTTTGTGTACCTGGACTTAATTGTTATTCCTGCCCTGGCGCTGTCGGTGCCTGTCCTCTAGGCTCCTTGCAAAGCTCGCTCAGCGGCGTTATCCTGCATTTTCCCTTTTATGTGCTAGGCTTATTAATAATCTTTGGCGTGCTTTTTGGTCGCTTAATTTGTGGTTGGGCCTG
>CAMFET010000042.1 GCA_945949475.1 uncultured Phascolarctobacterium sp. | reverse complement strand
CTATTTTATTCCGTTTGCTCACGTTAGGACGCTATTGATTCTCTTCACTTCTGTATTACTAAGCATAGCAATACTACCTAAGCGGGCTTAATCAAAAAATTCAGCCAGTGTTGAGGACAAAGCATCTATTTTGATGGGCTTGGCAATATGTCCGTTCATACCGGCCTGGAGAGCGTTCTTGCGATCCTCCTCGAAGGCATTGGCAGTAACGGCCAAAATAACAATTTTTGACTTTACCTCGTCCTCTAGCTCGCGAATAGCCTTAGTAGCTTCGTAGCCATTCATATTGGGCATTTGGATATCCATTAAAATGAAATCGTAATAATGGGCAGGAGCCTTTTTCAGCATTTCCACACATTTTTGACCATCCTCGGCCAACTCCACTGCAAAGCCCATACCCTGCAAAATAGCGGTAGCAATCTCGGAGTTCAGCTCGTTATCCTCAGCTAACAGGATACGCTTACCCTTAAACTGCAGCTCTTTAGCTTTAACCTTAGCCTTGGGAACAACTGTAGCCTCTTCCTCCGCCCAACGCAGGGGGATTTGAATGGTAATTTTTGTGCCCTCTCCCAATTTACTTACTACATGGATGGTGCCACCCATAAGGTCCACCAGCTTTTTCACGATTGGCATCCCCAAGCCTGTGCCATGAACCTTGCTTTCGGTGGAGGAATGCTCTCGGGTGAATTCTTCAAAAACATGGGGCAGAAACGCTTCAGAAATGCCGATGCCGGTATCCTCGATAACAGTAGTATACAGGCTATAGCCGGGCTTATTCCACGGCAGCTCCTCCACACTCATCGTAATCCTGCCACCGGCGGGGGTATATTTAACAGCATTGCTGTATATATTAAAGAATACTTCACGCAGCTTCACGGCATCACAAATAACCTTACGGTGCTGCACCTTTTCCACACGGGTGTGCTCCAGCTGCTTTTCCCTCAGCTGTGGCTCAAACAAGGAATAGAAGGAATCATTAAAGCTGTACACATCACAGACACTTTCCTCCAGCTTCATCATGCCACTTTCAATGCGTGCCATTTCCAGCACGTTATTGATAAGAGATAGGAGAAAATCATTGGCAGTTTTAATCTTGCCAATATAGCTTTTGGCCAATTCCTGCTCATGCAAGTGCTGCTCTAAGAGATCTGTAAAGCCGATAATAGCATTCATAGGCGTACGGATATCGTGGCTCATGTTAAACAAAAAGGCAGATTTAGCGGCACTAGCTCGATTAGCAATCTCCAACTGCGCCATGGTTTCAGCTTGATTATGGGCCTCGGTGACATCGCGACCTAAAATATTGGCCACGGGCTCACCGGACTCGTTGGTGCCCATAAAAAGGTTAACCTCCTGCCATTGATCTATCCCATTAATCTGCACGCGACAGGTAACGGAGCCGGCATAACCTGAGGTATGCAGCATCTTTTTAAGCGCCTTAACGCTTATCAGCTTAGAATAATTTTCGCGGTGCTCCGGAGCGACAAATTTAAACAGCTTAGCGAAAAGCAGTACATAATCATCCGTTTCCTGCATAATGCTTACTGTCTCGAGCTCGCCGGTGCCGGTAATCAGGGAATAATGCCAGCTTTCCAAATTTACCGTCAGGTTAAAGCTATACAGCATTTTCGTGATGCCGGACAAAAGCTGGTCGCGGGCCACAGCAGCCTTTTGCTGGTTTTCACGCTGCTTTTGCCGCTTATGGGTTTCGGTAATATCACGACCTAAAATATTGGCAATGGGCTCGCCCTTTTCGTTGCTACCCATAAAAACATTGATTTCGTGCCATTCTTCACCATGATCCACAATAGCACCATAATCCAAGCTGCCGATAAAGCCACGGGAATTGCTTCTGGCACGCAGGGCATCGAGGCTGGCCAAGGCGGCGAACTGGGCCACGTTTTCAGGATCCAAATAGGGCAGCTTTTGGGTATAAGCAGTCTCGTAATCATCGGTGGATTTAAAGATATCCATAAACTTGGTCATACCGGTGCCGATAATCATGCTGTATTTACCTGTACGCAAATTCAAGGTTAGGTTATAGCTATAGAGCATTTTCGTGATTTCAGACAAAATCTGGTTTTTAGAAGCTGCTGCCTGTAGCTCCTGGGCATTTTTTTCGGCCGCATTATGAGCCTCAGTAATATCGCGACCCAGCACATTGGCCACACGATTACCATCCGAATCCGTGTCCACGAAAACATTGATTTCATGCCATTCGTATTCTGTATCACCGGAGTAGAGCACGGGATATTCTAAGGAACCAATGAAGCCATTAGCTTGGGGGTCATTTTTGAGAGCCTCAAAATCTACCAGCTTTTTAAATCTATTAATATAAGCCGGATGAATTATCTCGCTGTGGAAATCCCACAGCTCGTGCACATAGCCATGCTGTTTGTATTCCTTAATGGTTCGCTCCATGCCTGTGCCTGTAATTAGAGTATAAGCATTGCTGCCCAAATCCACTGTTAGATTATAGCCATAGAGCAGCTGGGTAATATGGGATAAGATTCGATCCTTCTTCGCCGGTGCTTTAGAAAGCTCATTTTGGGTCTGCCAAACAGAATAATTCTTCTCCACATAGAAGTTCAGCATTTCCTTAAGCAGCTCATAGGAGCCCTTCATTTCTTTAGCTGTTTTACGTTTTACATTTTTTAAGGCAGCACGTACACTTGCCTCATCCAGGCCGATTTTTAAGGCATTTTGGACAATAGCTTCTTCCTCTTGGTCCATGGAAAGCGCTTGGCCGGCTAAAACCTTGGCCAAAACCTGTCCATTCGGCAGGGTAATGGGCACGGCAAAATCACTAAAGCCCATGGGGCAAATATAAAAGCCCTCAATGCTGGACTTCATTTTACTAGCACAGTTGGCATCACCCATGGGACTTTCCTTAACCATTCGGCAAAGCTCTGTGAGGCCAAAGGATTGGGAAATCCTCTGTCCATGATTGTCGACAACGACGGCGGACATGCCGCTGCTTTTAGACCAGTTATCCAAAAGCTTGTAAAGCTGCTGCATGTCACAAAAATCCTGTAGCGTCAGTTCGTCCGTTTTTAAAATCTTTCCATCTTTCATCATTAACGCTCCCCAAATTACGCTCTATTGTAAACAATAGTGACATAAAATTACTTTTGCTTAAAAAGGATTTTATATTATGCAAATTCTAAAAGTACGAATGTTTTTAACATACAAAACATCTTGGCTTTCTATAATCTATATAATCTGCTTAAATTATAACACTTCTATCATTAGCAGACAACTAATTTTTGATTTAGCCGCATTTATTAATATTATCCAAGTTTAGCATAGTATGAGCAAAGATTTTTCGTTGGCATTGCGAACAAGCTCTAACATTTCCTTTCGCACGCTATCATTACCTACACAAAAAGCGCCCCAGCGCAGCGATAGATGTGCTTTGCAAAAACCATCTCCCTCGCCACGCTGGGGCATTATTTATATATTATCTATGCTTCTCCATTTTCTCCCGCTTTTCCAGAGCAGCAGGCCCAGAAGCCTTCAGCGTAAAGCCACGGCCAAAAACATCATTCACATCGTGAATAATCATAAATGCGTCCGGGTCTATTTCCTTACAAATACTGCGAATCTTAGCTAGCTGGGTTAGCTTAGCCACAACAAAGAGCACCTCCCGCTCCTGATGGGTAAAAGCGCCCTCGCCGTGCAGATAGGTAACGCCACGACCTACAACCTTAATGATTCCCTCAGCAATCTCGTGATGCTTATTGCTGATAATGATAATATTCTTCTTGTAATCAAAGCCAATAGTAAAGGTGTTACAGGTTTTAGTCATGACAAAAAAGGTCAGCAGGGTATACAGCACCGGCTCAATACCGAAGAAAAAGACGCTGACGAACAGCAACCCCAGATTAAAAATAAAGCCTGTAGTGCTAATGCTGATGGAATAATGCTTTTGGATGATAGCGCCGATAATATCCGTACCACCACTGGAACCGCCCACCCGATACATGCAAGCAGCGCCAATGCCATAAAGCACACCACCCGCAATACAAGCCAGCAGCTTGTCGTGGACCACCTGATAGCTGGACAGGAAATGAAAGGCATCCAAGGAAATAGAAAAGGCCACAATGCCATAAAGGGCACCGATGGTATACTGTCTATCCATATATTTATAGGCTAGGAAAAACAAGGGCACATTACAAATTAAGCTCGTAGCGCCCATTGGCAGGTTACCGATATAATAAGCAAGCACAGCGACACCACCGATACCACCACTGAGCATTTTGTTAGGCATATAAAACACATTCAAGGCCACACCCATAATGACGCAGGCCAAGGTAACCATAAAATATTGATAGAGAGTTTTCTTCCAATTGATTTGCATATAAGGACTCCTTTAAACGATACTCAATAATGCTCTTCATAGTATAGTATCATCTTTTACAGAAAAAGCAACCTCTATAGATTGAATTTTAGAATTATTTTACACACTCTGCTGGCAAATATAATATAAAAAGAGAATGAAAAACGCTTAATTCCCCATAATGTTCGAAAAAAAACTTGCAGTTGACGCCAAAGCAGTATAAAATAATACTGTATACATATGTAGACAGGTGGGCTGAGCATGAAGCAAATTACTGAAGTGGCATACGCTAAAATTAACCTAGGCTTAGACATCTTGGGACGCCGCGAGGACGGCTACCATGAGGTCAGCATGATTATGCAAAGCGTGGGGCTTTGTGATGAGGTTATTATTACTCCCGGCAGCGGTGATGGCAAAATCGATATTTCGACCAATATTCCTGGCCTTAGCTGTGGCAGCGATAACCTTGCTTATAAGGCGGCTGCCCTTTTGGCTAAGCATGCCGGCATAATTCCGAACGTTCACATTGCCTTGAACAAAAAAATATTTTTGGCTGCAGGCCTTGCTGGTGGCAGTGCTGATGCTGCTGCCGTGCTGCGCGGCCTTAATAAATATTGGCAGCTGCATTTAGCTAAGCACGAGCTGGAACAACTAGCAGCCCAGCTTGGCAGTGATATCCCCTTCTGCATCGAAGGCGGCACCATGCTGGCCACCGGGCGCGGCGAGGTTTTAACCAAGCTCGCCGATTTGCCGCAGGCGCTGGTGGTACTAGCCAAGCCCAAGGGGCTGGAGGTTTCCACAGCTTGGGTTTATCAGCATTATAACAGGGGTCGCGTAGTGCACTCCCCCTGCATTTGGCAGCTGCAGGACCGCTTGGCAGAGGGTGCCCCTGCACTCGTTCCCTATATGGGCAACGTGCTAGAAACGGTTACCATTCCTGCCCATCCTATTATCGCTTCTATTAAAGCCGCCATGCTCAGCGCCGGTGCTTATTATGCATTGATGAGCGGCAGCGGCCCTACAGTTTTCGCTTTTGCCCGTGATGAGCAAACAGCGGAACAAATAGTTGCAGCTCTGGCTGATTTTGAGGTAGAAACAGCCATTACTACTACCGTAGGGAGGATTTACTAATATGTCTGGACATTTGCAACCTATAAAACTTGATAGCTACAAGCCATTGCGCGAGCTGGTTTGTGAGAACATTCGCCAAGCTATTATCGATGGCACCTTTAGCCCCGGTGAACGCCTGATGGAAATCCAGCTGGCTGACGAGATGGGCGTGAGCCGCACCCCCGTGCGCGAGGCTATCCGCAAGCTGGAGCTGGAGGGCTTCGTGGTGATGATTCCGCGTCGCGGCACCTATGTAGCCGATATTTCCATTAAGGATATCACCGAAATTTACGAGGTACGCACCTGCCTGGATGTGCTGGCAGCCGGCCTCGCCGCTGAGCGCATCACCGATGAGGAGCTGGAAAGCATGAACGGCTATCTGCACGAAATCGGTCAGCATGTGGCAAATCGCGATATGAATAAAATCGTTGAGGTGGACACTGCCTTCCACGATGTTTTATATAATGCCAGCCGCAACGAGCGTCTGCGCAGCATCATCAACAATCTGCGCGAGCAGCTCACCGGTATCCGCGGCCGCTCCATGAGCTATCCCGGTCGTTTGGTGGAGACCATGGACGAGCACCGCAATTTGGTGGATGCCATTGCCTCTCGCGATGTGGAAAGAGCCCAGCATGCAGCGCGCGTGCATATCGAAAACGCTGAGCACACTCTGCTGCGCTCCATTGCCGAGCCCAAGAAGAAGGCGAGATAATGCAGCAATATGATGCCGTGATTTTGGCGGGCGGCCGTGCCCCCTGGCTAAAGGAGCTGTGCGGCACGGAGCTGCGCTGTTTAGCCCCGCTTAACGGACGCCGCATGGTGGATTATATTAGCGAGGCACTGCTGGCCAGTGGCCGTGTGCGCCGCATTGTGCTTGCTGCTAATGCCGATGCCTTACCTGAGCTTGCAGCAGCATTGCCCCCGCAGGTAAGCCTGTGCGAGGCCGCTGGTGATATGCCCTCCACCGCCGCTGCTGCAGTTAATTCGCTAGGCAAGGACTGCAGCGAGAACATTATTTTTGCCTGCGACGATATTCCCCTTTTGACAGCTGCTGGCGTGCAGGACTTTATCCAGCAGTGCGAGCGCGTTCCTGGCAAGGGCATATATTATACTATTATCCCCAAGGATGCCTGTTTAAAAAGCTATCCCGATGCTAAACGAACCTTTGGCACGGTAACCGATGGCACCTTTACCGGCGGCAATTTATTGCTCGTCGGCAGGGAGGTAGTGCTGAACAGCCAAAAGCTGACGCGCGAAATTTTTGCCCTGCGCAAATCACCCTTTGCTCTGGCCAATTGGTTGGGCTGGAGCTTTATTCTCAAGGCAGTTTTTCGACGTCTCTCCATTAACGAGGCCGAAAAACGTTTTTCGCACATTATGCATACTCC
>CAMFET010000041.1 GCA_945949475.1 uncultured Phascolarctobacterium sp. | reverse complement strand
AACCGTGATAATCCCTTTAAATTTGCCATTGAACAAGAGGATGGAACTATTATCTATAAGGATATGCGGGAAAAGGTGCTGGAAAATCTGCGTAAGTATGATATTGAAGCTTTGGTCGTTATCGGTGGCGATGGTAGCCTGAATATTGGGGCGCAATTGGCTAGAGAGTGTGGCGTAAAAGTTGTTGGCTGCCCGAAGACCATTGATAATGATTTGCCGTGTACAGAGCGCACCTTTGGCTTTGATACGGCGATGGCAATGGCCACTGAGGCGTTGGACAGACTTCATACTACCGCTGAATCCCATCACAGGGTTATGGTTTTAGAGGTTATGGGTCGTTATGCGGGTTGGATTGCTCTGCATAGCGGCATTGCCGGTGGCGCAGATGTAATTCTGTTGCCGGAGCTTCCTTATAAGCTGGACAGCGTGATTGCTAAAATTGAACAGCGTAAGGAAGCAGGTAAAAACTTTAGCATTATTGTGGTAGCTGAGGGTGCAAAGCCTGAGGGCGGTGAAATGTCCGTTGCTCGTGTAGTTAAGGGCAGCTTTGAGCCCATTCGCTTAGGTGGTATTGGCGAGAAGGTAGCAAACGCAATAGAAGAGCGTACAGGTATCGAGTCTAGATGTACGGTGTTGGGCTATTTGCAGCGTGGCGGTTCTCCTTCAGCCTTCGACAGAGTTTTATCCACTCGTTATGGCGTCGCAGCAGCGGAAGCATGCCTGCGTGGCGAATATAATGTTATGGTTTCCCTTTATCATGACCAAATTGTTACTGTGTACATTCAAAAGGCGGCTGAAAAGCCGCGTCAAGTGCCTGTGGACAGCGAAATTATTCGCACTGGTCGTCAATTGGGCATTTCCTTTGGCGATTAAGCCTAGCTAGTTAACCTTTGATTCATTTAAAACGTATATAATAAAAGACAGCTTCTTCGGGAGGCTGTCTTTTGTTTTTGCTTATTGGCAGTAAAGCTTAAGTAAAGTTAACGCTAAATAGTGACTTTGGGTTGTGTTATTTGCTAAAAAAGCGTATAATAAATTGATATACTTTGATGGAAAGGATGTTAAAATGGATCAGTATCTAATTGCCGTTATTGTTGGTATCGTTGAGGGACTGACTGAATTTTTGCCTGTTTCTTCCACGGGACATATGATCATAGTAGGTCATATGCTGGGCTTTGATGGACCTGTAGCGGATGTATTTGATGTTTTCGTGCAATTGGGTGCGATTTTATCCGTTATTTTTATCTATAAGGAGCGCTTTGCCCGTTTCTTTACTAAGGATGGCTGGGATGTGCACAAGGGATTATCGGTGTGGCATATTGCGGCTGGCATTGTCCCTGTGATGGGCTTGGCGTATTTTCTGTATCCTTTTATAAAAAAATATCTTTTTTCTCCCTTTACTGTGGCCATTGGCTTGGCCTTGGGTGGCGTGCTTTTGATGTTTGCCGAGCATCGAACCAAGGGCAGGGAAGCAGAGCTAGTGGATGATGTGGACAAGATTTCTATGAAGCAGGCTCTTTGGGTCGGTATTTATCAATTTCTCTCTCTGTGGCCGGGCTTTTCTCGCAGTGGCAGCACCATTGCCGGGGGACTTTTGGTAGGTCTGTCCCGTCAGGCTGCTGCTAGCTACACTTTTTTGATTGCTGTGCCCTTAATGTTTGTCGCTTGTCTATATGATTTGCTCAAGAATTTGGCGTACTTAAGTCAGGATGATTTGGCTGTCTTGGGCATTGGCTTTGTGGTTTCCTTTGTAGTGGCCTATTGGTCAGTGCTTTGGTTCCTCAAATTCCTGCACAAATACGATTTGACCAGCTTTGCTTGGTATCGCATTGTGCTAGCCTGCGTAACCTATTGGTATTTTTATCTTTAAAATGTAGGATGAAGCTGTTTTTACTTGCAAAATGCTAGGAAAACGCTAGAGAAACAAATGCACTAAGAAAAACTCCAGCTGCCTATTAGCACAGCTGGAGTAAATTTTTTGGCTTTTGTAGTTATAATAGGGCTCTAATACTGCCCGGAGCGTTATTTAGCAGCTCGATAAATATTCGCCATGTCCTCTTCGGTGAGCACCTTAAATTGGCCAATGGTACGGGTGCTCATGAAGCTGCATTTGTGGGCCAATTCCTTAATCTGTTCTTCCGTTAGTTCGCTGCCAATCAGGTCGTGAATGGTGGTGGGCATGCCAATATGGCGGAAGAAGCTTTCCATAGCGGCGATGCCTTCTAGCGCAGTAGCCTCTTCATTGCGATAGTTATAGGGTAAGCCAAAAACATCGACTGCCAGCTGGGCAAAGCGGGCAGGGTTTTCTTTATAGACATAGCGAGCCCAGCTGCCCCATACAGCGGCTAGACCTGCACCATGAGCCACGCCAAACATACCGCTCAGCTCATGCTCGAGCTGATGACAGGCCCAATCACCCAAGGTTCTATCGCCGGTGATGCCGTTGTGGGACAGGGTGCCGCTCCACATAATCTCCGCTCTTGCATCGTAATTATTAGGCTCCTTGAGGGCGATTTTAGCATTGCGCATTACGTTGCGCAGCAGTGCTGCAGCAATATTATCAACCAAGGCCAGCTGCTGAGTTTGCTTGCCGGTAAAGTAACGCTCTAGGGTATGCACCATGATATCGGTGCAGCCACTGGCAGTTTGGTAAGCGGGCAGGGTATAGGTTAGCTCGGGGTTGAGCAGAGAGAATTTAGCATAGCAGTAGTCGGTGGTGAGACCGCGCTTGAGCATCCCCTCATCCTTTGTGACTACGGAGGAATTACTCATTTCGCTACCGGCAGCAGCGATGGTGAGCACAACGCCGATGGGGGCACAGCCGGTGACGGCCTTCTTGCGCTCATAATAATCCCATACATCGCCCTCGTTGGCGAGTCCGTAGCCAATGCCCTTGGCGCTGTCGATAACACTGCCACCGCCCACGGCAAGGATAAAGTCCACGCCTTCGGCTCGGCACAGCTCGACGCCCTCATTGATTTTGCTGAGCAGGGGATTGGGAACTACGCCGCCTAGGAGCACGTATTCTAAGCCTGCTTGCGCGAGACTAGCGCATACTCTGTCCAAGAGCCCCGATTTTTTAGCGCTGTTACCACCAAAGTGTACTAACACCTTGTGCGCACCATATTTTTTGCACATTTCACCAACCTTGGCTTCTACGTTCTTGCCGAAAAGCACCTCGGAGGGTGCAAAAAATTGAAATCTATCCATTATAAATATGCCTCCTTGGGGAGCAGCAGCGCTGTCCCGGCTATTTTACTAACTAGCAACATTGTAGCACGCTGAGCGCATTTTGTAAAATAAGCTAACCGGCTCGTAGCCTTGTAAAAGTATAAGTAAAGGTAATAGAGATATACTTTTATAAAACAAAAACCTACCTTGCTTGTTGGAATAAGTTTTGCTATAATTGTTGTGAATAAATTTGTTGGAGTGGATAATGTGGAATATATTGCTTGCTATGGCGACAGCTTGGTGCAGGGCTTTCCCTTTGGCACTAGGTATTCTTGGACAGCGGCTGTAGAAAAGGCTGCAGGCAATAGCATAAAAATGCTTAATTATGGTCTTTGTGGGGACTGCTGCGATGATATTCTGTATCGCATGCGCCAATATGCTCTGCCGCAATACGTGCACCATGTGCTCTTTTTAGGCGGGGCCAATGATATTCTGCAGGGGCGCTCCTTGGAGCATATTTTAGCTGATTATAAGCGCCTGTTAGAGTGGTGTGAGGAAAAGCACTATAGCTTGTGCGTAGTAATGCCCTTGCTTAGCGCCGAAGAGGAGCTGAACCGTCATTTACTAAATTTGCGTCAGGCCGTGGAGCTACTGTGTAAGAATAAGGCTATGCTGCTGGATTTGCAGCCCGCCATTGGCTTGACTGCGGCAGAACGCAGCCGAGCCTATCTGGATGGTGTGCATCCTAAGGCTGCAACTTATGAATCAATGGGAAATTATGCTGTAGAATATTTAGTAAATTGGTTAGAGATAAAGAATTGATTAAGTAAAATTTTGCACTTTATTGCTTGTATATTTTGCTGCTTTGTGTTATAATGCACTCAAGATAGCTATTGCTTACATTTTTTCGCTGTGACATGAAGTGAAGTTTTGCTTATTGCGTTTATAACTAGTAAGCAAATAAATTATGATTAAGAGGAGTGTTCGAGAATGAATGAGAGAATTCGCCTTGTAGGAAACAGGTTAAAGCTTATTCGTATCCAAAAGGGTTTGGGACAAAATGAGGTTGCTAAGCTGATGGGTATCAGCCAAGCACATTTAAGTAATATTGAGGGTGGACGCAGCAACATTACCTTGAGTAATTTGCTGAAGCTGCATGATGTGCTGGAGGCTTCTATGGCCGATTTGTTTGTGGATATTGATGGCGAAATGAAGAAGCAGTCCAGTAAAGATGTTGATATTGAGGACGTTGTTAAGCTGTTCGCACTGCTGAAAAAAGTAAAGGAGTAAAAGCTCCCTGCTACTAATTTAAAAAGCAAAAAAGCCGCTGGCTGTGTATCCTAAGGATGCGTAGCTGAGCGGCTTTCGTAATTTTTGCTTAGTTATTTGTCTAGTTGACTGTTAAGTTCTTGGCCCAAGGCTTACGTGATTGCTTAGGCAGGCTGCTTTTTGCTCCAGGGCAGCAGCTCGGCGGGGATTTGGGCCAGCATAATGGCTGCAAATACTAATACGCAGCCAAGGATTTCGCGACTCGTCATGGCCTGGCCTAAAAGCAGCCAGCCACTGAGCAGGGCAAAGGCTGACTCAAGGCTCATGATCATGCAGGCTAGCACTGGATTGCAGTGCTTTTGGCCTACAATTTGTAGTGTATAGGCCACACCACTGGACATAATGCCGGCGTAAGCAATGGGCAGCCAGCCCAGAAGCACATTGGTCAAGGAAGGAGTTTCAAAAATAAACATCAGCACACCATTGAGCAGGGTGCAGGTAATGAATTGTACGAGGGAGAGGCGTACACCATCCAAATTAGTTATGAATTTATCTACAGCAATGATTTGCGCGGCAAAGCAAAAGGCACAGATAAGAGTATAAAAATCACCTTTATTTATGGAAAAGCTTTCATTGATGCAGATATAATACATGCCCACGGCTGCAATGGTGACGCTCAGGCATTGCAGTAGGGTAATACGCGTGCGATAAATGGCAAAGCTTAGAAAAGGCACCAGCACAATATAGAGCGCTGTGATAAAGCCGCTTTTGCCCACGGTGGTATACATTATGCCCAACTGCTGCATGAAGCTAGCCAGCGTGAGCGCTATGCCGCAGATAATACCGCCCTTAATGGTGCGTCTGCGCAGCGAGGGATCATCAGTTCCGAGGACCTTAAAGGGCTTACCTGCCATTTTATCGAACAATAGGCAGCAGCAAAAAAGAAAAATAGTTGCCAAAAAGCTGCGAGAACAGTTAAAGGTTAAGGGCTCGGCATATTCACCGCCCACGCTTTGGGCGATAAAGGCTGTGCCCCAAATAAAGGCACACAGGGTGAGCATCAGCATGCCGCTGAGGCTGTTTTTATTAGTAGAGGAATTATCCATATAAGCAACACTCCTAATGCAAAACAATGTGATGCTATCTATTGTACCATCTTTTGTGCTAATATACAAAGGGGACAGGCTAATTTCTTGGCTTGGAGCGGCTTTTTTTGCTGAGCTTGGTGCGAAACATTTTTTGTGTGAGGACGTTGCTGTAAACTGCACTGCCTAGAATGGCCTTTTTTTCACAAAGTGCAACAGACTGCCCATGAAAAGTCTTTTCAAAGGAAAAACTACATCTTGTTAAGGTTTTCGTTGACGCCTACGACATATTGTGGTAAAATATGTCAAGAATATAAAGTGAGTAGCTGTAGACAGTGCTCATGAAGCTGCGTGGGGCGAAGGGCTTACCCCCTTGGCAGCAATTGTTTAGAGAATATTTGACAGGTAATAGAGAAGTTTTTTAGAAAGGATGGAGCAAGATGAAGGTCATTAAGCGCGATGGCACCACAGTAGATTTTGATGGTAGCAAGATAGTTGTCGCTATTCAAAAGGCAAATGCAGCCGTAGATCCCGAATATAGAATCGAGGAGGATAAAATCCAAAAAATTGCCAAGCATGTGCAGGAGCGTAATCGCATGCGCCTCTTGGTAGAAGATATTCAGGATATGGTGGAGCACAGCCTGATGGATGAGGGCAAATTTGAGCTTGCTAAGGCCTATATCATCTACCGCTATCAGCGTGCTTTGGTCCGCAAGGCCAACACCACCGACGAATCCATCCTCTCCTTAATTCGTAATAGCAACAAGGATGTTATGGAGGAAAACTCCAATAAAAATGCCACCATGGCAGCAACTCAGCGCGATTTGATTGCTGGCGAGGTGTCCAAGGATTTGACCAAGCGCATTATGCTGCCGGAAAAAATCTCCAAGGCACATGAAGAGGGTGTGCTGCATTTTCATGATGCAGATTATTTTATTCAGCCCATTTTTAACTGCTGCTTGATCAACATTGGTGATATGCTGGATAACGGCACTGTTATGAACGGCAAGCTTATCGAAAGCCCCAGAAGCTTTCAGGTTGCATGTACCGTGATGACACAAATTATCGCGTCCGTAGCCTCCAGCCAATACGGCGGTCAGTCCGTAGATATTTGCCACTTGGGCAAGTATTTGCGCCGCAGCTATGATAAATTTAAAAAGAGCATTTTGGAAGCCAGTGAAGGCAATATCGATGCCGATACACTGGAGCGCTTGACCAACGAGCGCCTGCGCTACGAATTAAAGGGTGGCGTACAGACCATTCAATACCAAATTAATACCTTGATGACCACCAACGGTCAATCCCCCTTTGTAACCCTGTTTTTGAATT
>CAMFET010000040.1 GCA_945949475.1 uncultured Phascolarctobacterium sp. | reverse complement strand
ACTAAATCCTTTTGGGAAACCTGCTACATGGTATTTGCCTCCACGGCACTTTCCACTTTAATCGGTATTCCCTTAGGCGTTATTTTAACTGTTACCCGCAAGGAGCACATCCTACCCAACCAAGCGGTGAACAGCATTCTAGGCGCTATCGTTAACGCCACTCGCTCCACTCCTTTTATCATTTTAATGGTAGCGATTATCCCCTTAACCCGTATGATTGTGGGCTCCTCCATTGGTACTACCGCAGCTATCGTGCCGTTGACCATCTCCGCAGCCCCCTTCATCGCCCGCATTATTGAATCCTCTCTGCTGGAAATCAACCCCGGCATTATTGAGGCAGCACAGGCTATGGGCGCAAGCCCCATGCAAATTATCACCAAGGTGCTGCTGCCCGAATCCTTGCATTCCATCGTTTTGGGCGTAACCTTGGCCATCATCAGCTTGATTGGCTACAGCGCTATGGCTGGCACCCTGGGCGGCGGCGGCTTAGGCGACTTAGCCATCCGCTATGGCTACCAACGCTTCCAGATGGATGTTATGCTGGCCACTGTTGTAGTGCTGATCATCATGGTTCAGGCCATGCAATCCTTGGGTGATTATGCATCCAAAAAGCTGAACAAGAACAAGCTCTAATTCCTGCTTAAATTGTTTGCACAGCCGTAAATGCGCGCTTACGGCTTGCTATAAAATTAAAAAATCACTATATTACGGGAGGTATAATGATGAGTAAATTAGTAAAAATTTTAATTACCGTTGCTCTGATGGCCCTGATGGTTGTTGCTGCTGGTTGCGGCGGTGACAAGAAAGAAGAAAAAAAGGCAGATACCAAGGCCCCCATTAAGATTGGTGTAACCGCTGGTCCCCATGCTGAAATCATGGACAATGTAAAAAAACTGGCTGAAAAGGATGGCCTGAAAATTGAAGTCGTAGAATTCTCCGATTTCGTTTCCCCCAACGTTGCTCTGGCACAGGGCGAGCTTTTTGCTAACAGCATGCAGCATGCTCCTTACCTGGCAGCAACCCTGAAAAAGGAGCCCAAATTCCAACTGGTTGAAGTTTTCAAGACTGTAAACTTCCCCATGGCTATCTATTCTGCTAAATACAAAAAGGTAGAGGATATTCCGGCTGGTGCTACCATTGGTATTCCTAACGACCCCTCCAACGGTGCCCGTGCACTGCTCGTGCTGGCTGACAAAGGCTTCATCGAGGTTAAGGATAAGAACTCCGTAACCACCACCGTTGCCGACATCACCAAGAACGACAAAAAGTACAAGATTCAAGAGCTGGACGCAGCCTCCATTCCTAAAGCTATGCCGGACCTGGACATCGCTGTTATCAACGCTAACTATGCATTGGTTGCTAAGCTGAACCCCTCCAAGGATTCTCTATTAATCGAGCGTAACGACAACCCCTTCCTGAATGTTTTCGTTACCACCAAGGCTAATGAAAAGGATCCTCGCATTGCTCAGCTGAAGAAGATTTATCAATCTGCTGAAAACAAAAAATTCATTGCAGACCACTTCAAGGGCACCATTACTGCTGGCTTCTAAGATACTATTAAGCTTATCTAAATCCTAAAACTCGTAAAATAATAAAATTTTAGCCCCCTGCTTCGCGCAAGCAGGGGGCTGTTTTTGTCTCTTAAAGTTAGACAATCGGTTCGATTTAGTTTCCTATTGCAAAACGCAACAGAAAACGTTTGTTCTTGATTATTCTGCTACATCCTCGTAGTTTTCAAAGCCGGCGCATTTGCCACGGAAAACCGCGCCTTCTGCGATAATCAAGGTGGTGCACTTAATATCGCCGAAAACCTTGGCGTTGCTGGTGAGCTCTAAGCGCTCCTTGCAAGAAATATTGCCGGTAACCTGCCCGGAAATGGTAGCGTTTTTAGCATATACAGTGGCGCGGATATTACCGGACTCGCCAATAAACAAATCACTATCCACTGCTAAGGTGCCATCAATAACACCATCGATACGGGTACAGCCATTAATGCTGATATTGCCATTAATAGCAGTATTTTGACTAATTATTACTTCATAATCCATAGGTCTTAACTCCTTTTTTATAGTTTTTGTAGGTATTACAACTGGTGCTGGGATGGGTTCCGGCTCCTGAACGGGCTGAGGCGCAACCTCAGTCACATTTTCCGAAGCTTCTACATTATTCGCTACCAGCTTTTTTAAAAAATTCATGCTCTCACCTCGCTATTTAATCAAGCGCCGAGGATTCACCTGCTTGCCATAGTGCAGCACCTCAAAGTGTAAATGGGGACCGGTGCTATATCCAGTACTACCCACATAGCCAATAATTTGTCCCTTGCTCACATAATCTCCAGCACTAATTTCAATGCTGCTTAAATGGCCGTAAGCCGTAGCATAGCCATAATCATGGGAAATCTTGATATATTTGCCATAGCCGCCATACCAGCCTGCTCTTTGCACATACCCAGCGGCACTAGCATAGATGGGGGTCCCATAATTAGCCGCAATATCAATACCGGGATGATAGTCACTAGAATAGCCGTCAAAGGGATTGGAGCGACTGCCAAAATCTGAGCTGATATAGCCACCATCCAAAGGCCACAGATTAGGCGTGACCTCATTACGATAATTCTCCGCCTTGATACTGGTCAAAAGATTCTCCCAATCCTGAGTGAAGGCCTGCAAATTCTTGTGCAGTAAAGCGTTTTGCTCCTGCAGAACAACTACATCAGAAACCTTGGTTTTGCTTGGACCACCCTTGCCGCCGTTTTCTGCAGACGGCTCGCTTTTACCAGGCAACTCCATGCCGGACTTTTTCATCTGCTCCCGCACCTGAGCTTCGATTTTATGCAACACCGCCAGCTGTTTTTGCACAGCCTCGGTGTTTTTAGCCAGCTCCTGCAGCTTCTGTTCCTGCTGCGCCTTAATTGCTTTATACGCCGCCAGCTCGTTAGCCTCCTTGTTCCGTGCATAAAGCATACTGGATAGCAGAACGATTAATCCTGCTGTTCCCAAGGCCACTGCTCCTAAGCAGGTGGCCGCCTTTTTCATTTGTCTGGTGTGTAAATCCTTTTTGCTAATGGAGCGCCCGTCATGGGGCACCAGCATCAGGGTATAACCACCATCAAGCTGCTTCCACAGCTGTACTAGCTTTTTCCACTTGCCAAATCCTTGCATCATAAGCCTCGATTCCTACGCAATTAATCAAATCTCTCTCCATCAATAGGAAAGCTTTATGGTCATTTTAGCAAAGAAAACCGTTTAAGGGAACACTATTCGCTCCAATTGTAGCCTTTTTTGCACGAATTGTAAGTTTTTAGATTGTGGTGTTCAAAGTTTGAATATATAATTAGAATGAGTATTGTAGTGCTTGCAATTATTCTGGAAGGAAGGTCAAGATGATAAATTTGGATATTCTCTCGCAAATTCATTATATTTTGACGCTTATTTTTGGTATTGCTCTTAGCGCCAGCTTTCTTGGCATCCAAAAACAGCGAGCAGCTCTCTTCAAGCTAGGGCTTTTCACTGTAATTTTCAGCATTCTCCAGCAGCTAGTTTACTATCATTTCGCTAGACAGGATACGCTAGAGTATTTTCTGCGCTTTTATCCCTTTTTTATTCATCTACCCTTGATTATTTTTTTAGTATATGCCTTTAGAGTACCATGCTTTAGCGCTGTTACAGCGGTGGCCACTGCTTATACCTGCTGCCAGCTCACCAAGTGGCTGGGCTTTGTAGGTGTGTTTTTTATTCCTGACCAGTGGTTCTACTACGCTGTACGCATCGCGCTGGTGCCGCCAATTCTTTTTTTCATTACCACTTATATAAGCCCCTATGTGGCCGTGCTGCTGCATCGTCCTGTAAAAGAAGTGGCTATTTTTAGTATTTTGCCCTTAACCTATTATTTTTTCGATTATGCGACCACTGTTTATAGCAATCTTTTATACTCCGGCAACGGTATAGTGGTGGAGTTTTTAGGCTTTGCAGTAAGTATTGCCTGCCTTATATTTTTCAGCATGATCGCTGAGGAATATCTTGCCAAAAATGAGCTTTCCCAAAAGAATCGTCTTATTGAACTGCGCATGCATTCGGCGGTCCACGAGCTCGAGCAGACACGCAGCGCGCAATATCGCATGTCCATTATACGTCACGATATGCGCCATGTGCTGAGCACTGCTACTACCCTTATTCAACGGCAAAAATACGATGAGGCCGTCAAATACTTAAGCGACGGCCAGCGCAGCTTGGACTCTATTCGTCTCCAACGCTTCTGCAACAATGAATTTGTCAATGCTGTTTTGACAAAATATGATGATCAGTGCATGCTAAATCATGTGGAGTTTAAGGCTGAGGTAGAAACTGCGGCGCTTTTGCCCTGTCCTGAGCTATGCTATTCCATCATGCTGGACAACGCCTTGGAGAACGCCTTCGAGGCTACCAAACAATTACCTCTGGGGGAGCGCTATATTCACTTAAGTCTTAAGCAAAAAAATAGCAAATTACTTTTATCCTTAAAAAATACCTATGCGACCACGCCAAAATTTGTCGACGATGTACCTGTATCCTCAGAGATTGGCCACGGCATCGGCACCCAAAGCATTATCTATAATTGCAATAAGCTAGGCGGACAGTGCAAATTCGCCTTAGAGCATAATCTGTTCGTGTTACAAATCATTGTCTAAGGAGCTGTTGATGATGCGGTTTATATTATGTGATGACGACAGGGAGATGCTAGATGTTTTAAAAGCCCACACCCAGCAATGGTTAAGCGAACACAGGCTGGAGGCGGAGCTGTTGACCTTTTCCTCTAGCACGGACCTTCTGGAGCAGTATCTTCCTCGTCAGGAGGATATTGCTGTTTTAGATATTATCATGCCCGGCATGAATGGGCTGGAGGTGGCCAAACGGCTCAGGACCAGCAATAGTGATTTTTCGCTAATCTTCCTGACCTCCTCCAAGGACTTCGCTCTGCCTGCCTACGAGGTGCACCCCTATGGCTATTTACTCAAGCCCGCTGATTATGAGGGCTTCAGCCAGCTGCTGGATTCCCTCTACCAAAAGCTTTGCCAATTTATTGTGCTTAAATCCGGTAACGATATGTGCAGCATTCTCATTGACGAGATCGAGTGGGTGGAGGCAGTTAATCGTCAGGTAGTATTTAATTTGGTGGACGGCAAAAAGCTGGAGGTTCGGGATACCTTTAATAACATCCAGAACAAGCTGCTGCTTTATCCAGGCTTTTTCAAGCCCCATCGCAGCTATATCGTGAACTTCAAGCATGTGGAGCATTTTAACACCAAAGAAATCTTCATGCGGGGTAGTAAGCTGTGCATTCCCTTATCCAGAGGAATGGATAAGGAATTTAAGGACAAATATTTTAGCTTTATGTTTTCTTAAGCTGGCATTTAGATATTGTATAGAGTTAGGTGAAAGAAGTTGTCTTTTTTTTCTACGGATAAAATCAAAAGCACGCTTGGTATTGTCGGCGTGCTTTTACTAAGTTCTACCTTATTTTTTGCAGACAATGCAAGCTTTGCTACAAGCAATAATAAAGCTGCTAAAGGTACGCGTGTTACTGCGCAGCAGACCACTGCTGTTAGTGCACAGCCGCTTGTAAAGGCTAGCCAAGCTCCCATAGTGCCCCAAGCACCATGGGAAAAGGCTTTGCAGCAAGGGCTGCAGAATCTTTTAGAAGAGGATTTGCTGCAGCGCAGTCAGGCGGGCATGCTTGTGTATGATTTGACTGCCGATAAAATCGTTTTTCAGCATCAGCCTAGGCAGCTGCTGCGCCCTGCCTCGACTCTAAAAAGCTTAGTGGCTATTACCGCAATGGAAAATCTTAGTATTTACCATCAATTTACTACTAAGCTGGCTTATGAGGGAAGCATAAGTAACGGTGTGCTCACAGGTAATATTTATTGTATAGGCGGCTTTGACCCGCTTTTTGACAGCAGTGATATGCAGGCCTTTGTGGACAGCATCAGGGCTCTTGGAATTCATACTATTCAAGGCAGCTTGATTGCTGATGTTAGTATGATGGATAGCCCCCGTTGGGGAATTGGCTGGTGCTGGGATGATGATGAGTATAATCCGCCACTGTTTCCTTTGCTGGTGAACGGCCGTGACAAATTCATGCAGGTTTTCCAAAGCAAGCTGCGTGAGGCTCATATCAAGCCACCTGTTTTGGTGGTGCGGGGGCAGGCACCTGCTACGGCTAAGCAGCTGTGTGTGCGCAGTCACAGCATGGCGCAGGTTTTGCAGCCCATGCTCAAGGATAGCGACAATCTTTGCGCGGAGGCCACGTTTTATCAGTTGGCCGCCTTTGAACGCAGCAGCCATGCCACTGCAGATGACGCCCGCAAGGTTGTTAACAGATTTATTGCTAAGCTTGGCTATAATCCTGCTAATTATAATATTGCCGATGGCTGCGGCTTATCCTTATACGATTATTTATCGCCTGAGCTAGAGGTGGGCTTGCTAAAGTACGCCTATGAAAACAAGCAGCTTTTCAATACCTTCTACCCTGCTTTGCCCATCGGCGGTGTGGATGGCACACTGGATTACCGCATGCACAATAAAGCCACGAAGGGCAAAATACACGCCAAGACAGGCACGCTCACTGGCGTCAGCGCGCTAGCAGGCTATACCACTACAGCTAACGGGCATCTACTGGCCTTCAGCATTATGAACAATGGCATCTTAGATACTTTGGAGATTCAGGCTTGGCAGGATAGAGTGTGCGAGGTGTTTACTACAGTCGAATAGAGTGAAATGTGCATAGAAACGCCCCAGCGCAGCGAAAGATGTGATTTGCAAAAAACATCTACTCGCCGCACTGGGGCGCTATTTTATTCCGTTTGCTCACGTTAGGACGCTATTGATTCTCTTCACTTCTGTA
>CAMFET010000039.1 GCA_945949475.1 uncultured Phascolarctobacterium sp. | reverse complement strand
GGCATGACCAATATGCCGGAGTGCATTCTTGCTCGCGAGGCAGAAATGTGCTACAGCACTTGTTCCATCGTGACGAATATGGCTGCCGGTATTTCTCCTACACCGCTGTCCCATATGGAGGTTGTAGAAGCCATGGGCAAGAGCATTGCTAATATGAATAAGCTTATTGCTGCGTTTATCAATGATAATGAGCCTGTTGAGGCTACCTGTGGCTGCCACACTGCTTTGAAGGAATTCGGCGGCTTTAAGCTGTAAGCTTTAGTGCTAACTTAAATAATACTCGCTTAAGGAGTAATATTCACTATGGTTGAAACAATGATTTGGCAGAGCGACGACCAGCTGCTGCAGGTTTTGGACCAAACGCTGCTGCCACAAAAATGTGTATTTATAGACTGTAAGGACTATGCGCGCGTTAAGCTAGCCATTAAACGCTTAGAGGTGCGTGGTGCGCCTGCTATTGGTGCAGCAGCGGCCTTTGCCATGGTGCTGGGTGCGCTTGAGTGCGCAGATAAGCCTGACTTTTTAACTGCACTAGCCAAGGTGCGGGACGATTTAATCAGCGCCCGTCCTACGGCAGTAAACCTCGCTTGGGCTGCTAACAAGCAGTATGCCTTAGCTGTGAAGCTCAACGAGGAAGATAAGCCGCCTTATAAGATTATCAAGGACTTAGAGGCAGCGGCCATCAAGATTTACAACGAGGACATAGCCCGCAATAAAAAAATGGGTGAGTACGGTGCCGAGGTTTTGCCGCAGGACGCGGTGGTGCTGACGCATTGTAACGCCGGTGCACTGGCTACCTGTGGCTGGGGCACGGCTTTAGGTGTTATCCGCAGTGCACATGCACAGGGCAAAATCAAAATGGTCTATGCCGATGAAACGAGGCCGCTCTTGCAGGGAGCTAGACTCACGGCCTACGAGCTTTTTGAGGATAAGATTCCCGTGACGCTCATTACGGACAATATGGCTGCCTGGACCATGAAGCAAAAAGGCATTAACGCAGTAGTAGTGGGTGCGGACCGCATCGCTGCCAACGGTGATACTGCAAACAAAATTGGCACCTACGGCGTGGCTTTGGCTGCCAAGGCACATGGCATTCCCTTTTATATCGCAGCACCGGTGAGCACCTTTGATTTTAGCATCGCTAGTGGCAAAGAAATTCCTATTGAAGAACGTGCCGCGGAGGAGGTCAAGTCCTTCCGCAGCGAGCAGACTGCGCCCAGCGGCGTAGCCACCTTTAACCCGGCCTTTGATGTGACACCATCAGAGCTCATCGCCGGCATCATTACGGAATATGGCGTGGTTACTGCGCCCTATATAGAAAATATTAAAAAATTGCAAGAGAAAAGCAAGGAGGATTTTTGATACATGGAAAGCATGATTAAGGATATTAAGCTGGCCCCCTTAGGCCATCAACGCATTGCCTGGGCCAAGGAATATATGCCTTTGCTGAACATTTTGAATGAAAAATATAGCGAGACCAAGCCTTTTGCTGGCCTGAACATGGTTGTTACCATCCATTTGGAAGCAAAAACTGCTTATTTGGCCATGGTGCTGAAGAATGCAGGCGCTAACGTAGTAGTTACAGGCTCCAACCCCCTGTCCACCCAGGACGAGATTGCTGCAGCTCTGGTAGATAGCGGCATCACCGTTTTTGCAACCCACGCCTGCACCAATGAAGAATATGATATGTATTTGCGTGAGGCACTGAAGAGCGAGCCCGACTTGATTATTGACGACGGCGGCGATTTGGTAAACATGCTCCACGGCGAGCGTCGTGACCTCATTGGCAAGCTTATCGGCGGCAGCGAGGAAACCACCACCGGTGTACACCGTCTGAAGGCTTTGGCTGCAGCAGGTCATTTGGCATTCCCCATGATTGCTGTTAATGATGCTTATTGCAAGTATCTGTTCGATAATCGTTATGGCACCGGCCAATCCTCTTGGGATGGCATCATGCGTACTACCAATATGTCCGTGGCAGGTCGCACTGTTGTTGTTGCCGGCTATGGCTGGTGCGGCAAGGGCGTGGCTATGCGCGCCAAGGGCTTGGGCGCAAACGTTATTGTCACCGAGGTGGACCCCATTAAGGGTATCGAGGCTGTTTTCGATGGCTTCCGCGTAATGCCCATGATCGAGGCTGCCAAGGAAGGCGATATTTTCGTCACCGTTACCGGCTGCAAGGACGTCATCACCAAGGAGCATATGCAGGTGATGAAGAATGGCGCAGTTATGTGCAACGCCGGTCACTTTGATGTGGAGGTTAACAAGCATCACCTAGAGGAGCTGTCTGTAATTCCTCCCTATGAAGTGCGCAAAAACATCATGACCTATACTACTGCTGATGGTCGCAAGCTGAACCTGCTCGGCGAGGGCCGTCTGGTAAACCTGGCCTGCGGCGATGGTCATCCCATTGAAATTATGGACCTGTCCTTTGCTATGCAGTTCTTGGCCATGAAGTATTTGCTGGATAATAAAGGTCAATTGGAGAACAAGCTCTATGTGCTGCCGGAAGAGCTGAATACTGAGGTTGCAGCCTTGAAGCTGCAGGCTATGGGTGCTGGCATCGACACTTTGAGCGAGGAGCAGAAAGCATATTTAGCTGCTGAATAATCATGGAAAAGAAATTATTAACGAAAAAAGCGGCCTGCGCTGCCATCGTGGAGATGGGGCATAAGCTGACGGAAAAACATTTGGTAGCGGGCTCCTGGGGTAATATTAGCACTTTAACCCGCAAGGGTATTGCTATTACTCCCTCCGGCTTGGGCTACGAAAAATTAACCCCTGCAGATATCGTCATTGTGGACGCTGAAGGTCAGGCTTTGGCAGGCAAGCATATTCCTTCCTCTGAAACCAAGGTGCATTTGGCTATTTACAAGGCCTTTCCCGAGGCAGGAGCAGTAATTCATACCCATAGCATTTACGCAAGTGCCTTGGCTGCCATGCACGAGGATGTGCCCGCTGTTATCGAGGATATTGTGCAAATTTGCGGTGGCAAGGTGAATTGCGCAGAATATGCTATGACAGGCACGCAGGAGCTGGCTGATGCTGCTGTAAAGGCTCTGGCAGGGCGCAAGGCCTGCCTATTGGCCAATCATGGCGCTGTCTGCTGGGGCAAGGATTTAGCAGAAGCCCTTTTGGTAGCAGAGATTTTGGAAAAGGCAGCCCAAATCGTCGTGCTCTGTAAGAGCTGCGGTGGCAAGCTTCACGAGCTGGACGCAGCAGATTCCGAGGCCATGCATACCTTTTATGAAGAGCATTATTCCAAACGCCAGCGCGGCGAGGAATAATTAATTCAAAGCTTTGAGGGGTGATATTTTGAGTAAATTATTGATTAAAAATATTGAACTATTGCATACTCCTAACGGGGAACTGCAAAATATCGCTATTGAGGATAAAAAGATTGCCTATGTGGGCAAGGAAGTACCTGCTGGCTTTGAGTCCGCTGAGGTGGTGGATGGTAAGGGTAAGCTTGCTACCGCAGGTATGGTCAATACCCATGGTCACGTATCCATGACTCTGCTACGCAGCTATGCGGATGATATGGCCCTGATGGACTGGCTGGAAAATAAGATTTGGCCCATCGAAGCAAAAATGAACGCTAATGATATTTATTGGGGCGCTATGCTGGGCATTGTGGAAATGCTGAAGGGCGGCACCACCTGCTTTGCTGATATGTACTGCTTTATGGAGGATGTGGCCAAGGCTTGTGTAGAAACGGGCATGCGCGCTAACCTATGCCGCGGTTTGATTGGTGTGGCTCCTGATGCTGATGTGAAGCTGGCTGAAAACGATGTACTGGCCGAGAATTGGCAGGGTGCAGGGGATGGCCTGATTCGCGTTACTTATGGTCCGCACGCTCCCTATACTTGTCCCATTCCTTATTTGGAAAAGGTCATCAAGGCAGCAGCTGATCACAAGGCAGAAATTCAAATGCATTTGTGTGAGACTAAATTTGAAGTGGAAAGCTATGCAAAGGAGCATGGTATTACTCCCATTAAGATGATGGATAAGCTGGGCATGTTCGAGCTGGGTACTATTGCCGCTCATGCTGTGCACCTAACTGATGAGGATATGGATATTATGGCTGCGAAAAAGGTGCGTGTAGCGCATAATCCGCAAAGCAATTTGAAGCTGGCCAGTGGTATTGCCAATGTAGCCAAGATGCTGGAGAAGGGCATTTGCGTGGGCTTAGGCACTGATGGCGCGTCCAGTAACAATAACCTTGATATGCTGGAGGAATGCCGTGCCGTGGCTATGCTGCACAAGGCAACCACCTTTAACCCGCTGGTAGTACCTGCCGCAAAGGCTTGGGACATGGCCACTGTGGATGGTGCCAAGGTATTGGGCTTTGAAGGCTTGGGTAAGCTGGAGGCTGGTCAATTGGCTGATATCGTGCTGTGGGATACCCATAAGCCCTATTGGTATCCGCGTCACAATAAGCTCTCCCAGCTGGTATATGCAGCAAACAGCAGTGATGCTGACACCATTATTGTTAACGGCAAAAAGGTGCTGGAGGGCGGCAAGCTCCTAACTTTTGACGAAGAAAAGATTTACGCCGAAGCACAGGCTTGTGCTGAACGTTTAGTTAACAAATAAGCTTCATTTATTGAGGAAGTATTTCAGGAGGAGAATTATGGCAAAAATCATTACCAAAGAGTTAATTGCTCCGCAGGTCTACGAAATGGTTGTAGATGCACCGCTCGTAGCACACAAATGCAAGCCTGGTCAGTTTGTAATTGTGCGTACTGACGAATTCAGCGAGCGTGTGCCCCTGACCATTGCAGACTTTAATCGTGAGGCAGGCACTATTACCCTGATTATTCAAGCCATCGGTAACAGCACTCATCATCTGTGCGAGGCCTTGGGCGTAGGCGACGACATTCTGGACGTTGTTGGTCCTTTGGGTCGTCCCTCTGAAATGGAAAAATTCGGTACCGTGGTCGTAGTTGGCGGCGGTATTGGTGTTGCACCTGTTTATCCCATCGCTCGTGCTTATCATGAGCTGGGCAACAAGGTTATTTCCATCATTGGTGCCCGCAGCAAGGATTTAATTATTTGGCAGGATAAGATGGCTGCCATCAGCGATGAGGTAATCCTCACTACTGACGATGGCTCCGTAGGCCATAAGGGCTTTGTAACTGACCCCTTGAAGAAGATGCTGGAAGAGGGCACAAAGATTGACTATGTACTGGCTATCGGCCCCGTTATCATGATGAAGAATGTGGCTGCCACTACCAAGCCCTTTGGTGTAAAGACCATTGCCAGCCTGAATACCATTATGGTTGACGGCACTGGCATGTGCGGTGGTTGCCGCGTTATGGTGGGCGGCGAGAATAAGTTCGCCTGTGTTGACGGTCCTGAATTCGATGCCCATGAGGTTGATTTTGCCAACCTGATGATGCGTCAAAGAATGTATCACGACCAGGAGGTCCTGGAATATAGCTGCGGAGGTCATTGCAAATGCGTGGAGGAATGAGAAACCCGATGCCGGAACAACCGGCCAATGTTCGCAATAAAAACTTTGAAGAGGTAGCTCTGGGCTATACTAAAGAAATGGCAGTGGATGAGGCACAGCGTTGCCTGAACTGTCCCAAGCCTCGTTGCGTGGGTAGCTGCCCTGTTAATATTGAAATTCCCAAATTCATCCATGAGGTTGCTCAGGAGAATTTTGCTGAGGCTTACAAGATTTTGAAGCGCAAAAGCGCTCTGCCCGCTGTTTGCGGTCGCGTATGTCCCCAAGAGAATCAATGCGAGGGCAAGTGCATTCTGGGCATTAAGGGCGAGCCTGTGGCAATTGGTCGTCTGGAACGCTTTGTAGCTGATTATGCTCGTGAAAATGGCTTGGACAACGAAGTAGAAGCTCCTGCAGAACGCAAGGGCAAAAAGGTTGCTGTTGTGGGCAGTGGCCCCAGCGGCCTGACCTGTGCAGGTGATTTGGCCAAAATGGGCTATGATGTAACCATGTACGAAGCACTGCATGCTGCTGGCGGCGTGCTGATGTATGGCATTCCCCAATTCCGTCTGCCCAAGGAAATTGTGCAGCACGAGATTGCAGGACTCAAAAAGCTGGGTGTAAACATCGTGGTGAATGCTATTATCGGCCGCACCTTCACTATTAAAGAGTTAATGGAGGAGGAAGGCTTCAGTGCAGTTTATGTTGGTACCGGTGCTGGCTTGCCCCACTTTATGCATATCGAAGGCGAAAACCTGAACGGTGTTTATTCCGCTAATGAGTTCCTGACTCGTGTAAACCTTATGAAGGCATACCAATTCCCGCGTGTAGCGACACCTGTATATGTTGGCAAGAAGGCTGCCATCGTGGGCGCTGGCAACGTTGCCATGGACGCTGCCCGCACTGCGAAGCGTTTGGGCGCAGAAAAAGTGTACATCGTTTATCGTCGTGGCGAGGACGAAATGCCTGCACGTAAAGAGGAAATCGGCCATGCCAAGGAAGAGGGTATTGAGCTGCGCCTCTTGAATAACCCTGTAGCCATCGAAGGCAACGAAAAGGGCTGGGTAAGTGGCCTCAAGTGCGTGAAGATGGAGCTGGGCGAGGCGGACGCAAGCGGACGCCGTAGCCCTGTGGCTATTCCCGGCAGTGAGTACGTTTTAGACGTTGATATGGTGGTTATGGCCATCGGTCAAGGTCCTAACCCCCTCATCAAGGATACTACTCCGGATTTAGAGGTCAACAAGCGTGGCAACATTGTTGCCGACGAGAACGGTGCAACCTCTATCCCTGGTGTGTTCGCCGGCGGCGACATTGTGACCGGTGCAGCGACTGTTATCAGCGCCATGGGCGCTGGCAAGAAGGCTGCTGCAGCCATTGACGCTTACTTGCAGGGCAAGTAAATTTGCTTAGGCTTTGCACCGTTTGTTTAACTTGCAGAGTCGCGTAACCTCAATTACATA
>CAMFET010000038.1 GCA_945949475.1 uncultured Phascolarctobacterium sp. | reverse complement strand
ATGACGCTGGAGGTGTCCCAGGAAAAGCTGCTCTTCAGGGCGTTTTTACCCGATGGCAAGCAATTTGATGAGGTAGAAATTAAAAAATAAAACATCTAATCTAGATTTGTATAATCATGATTAGATGTTTTCTGGAATTGAAAAAGCTGTATTCCTCAGTATTACACTTAGGAATACAGCTTTCACTTTTTATGCAAATTTTAAAATGCGCTCATCAAAAATTTAATGCCCGTGATGCACACCAGCACACTGGAGAATTTCAGCAAATAAGATGATTTCAGCTTTTGGGCAATTTGCACGCCCATTTGCGCGCCAATGAAAGCGCCTACGCCAATGCCTAGGCCGGTGGTCCACACGATGTGTCCTAAAAAGGCGTGGCTCAGCATGCCAGAGAGGGAAGATACTGCCAAAATGCAGGTGGAGGTGGCAATAGCCACATGCACAGGGAATTGCAGGATATAGGCCATAAAGGGCACATGCACGATACCGCCGCCGATGCCTAAAATGCTGGCCAAAAAGCCTACAAAAACGCTGCACAGCACGCCCAGCTGCCAATTATAATGCTCTGGCACCTGCGCATTGGCACCGCTGGTGCCATCTTTTTTTGTTGCTTTAGTGAACATGTTATAGGCCACACCAAGGAAGAAAAAGCCAAAAACAGCATAAAATAAACGTCCCTGCAAAAACTCTGCTGCATAGCTGCCTAAAAAGGCTCCGGGTACAGTAGCGATGGCAAATTTGATAGCCGCATCTACGCAGACCTGTTTTTTGCGCATATAACCCAGCGTGCCTGAGATAGAATTTAGTAACACCACCAGCACCGAGGTACCAATGGCCACCTGAGGCTCATAGCCCCAATAAAATACTAGCAAAGGCACAATTACTACACCACCGCCAATGCCTAGCAGTGAGCCTAAAATGCCCACAAAAACACCCACAATTAAAAATGACAGCAACTCCATTTATATCCCTCTATCACTCAATCTCTCTCACAAATGGAATATCCATCTATATTATATTATTTCACCAGCACCTCAGCGTACTCGCTGCCCTCCAGCTCAAGCTCGATGGGCATATTCAAGTGCTCTGTCAGCCAAGCTTCAGCCTCCGCCTTTTGGCTATCCTGCATTTTGAGGATGATTTTGGCTCGCAAATTATATTCCACATCGGCGATTTCAAACAAATCCTGCTGGTAGAGGATATTCAAAATCCTGCCCACGCTATTAACATCATATAAAAAGCTAAAGCGGCTCATAAGAATTTTTTCAGCAAGGCCACATTCCTTCAGTGCTCCGGCCACACTGCCGCTATAGGCGCGCACAAGGCCGCCCGCCCCCAGCTTGATGCCCCCAAAATAGCGGGTAACCACTGCTGCTGTACCTACGAGCTTATTTTTACGCAGCACCTCCAGCATGGGGATGCCTGCCGTACCGCTCGGCTCACCGTCATCACTAGAACGCTGAGCTAAATCATCCACAATATAGGCAGAGCAGTTATGCGTTGCGTCCCAAAACTCCTTTTTAATAGCTTTAATAAAATCTTGGGCCTCGGCTTCACTAGCCACTTTTTTTAAGCTACAGATAAAGCGTGATTTTTCGATAACTATTTCATTACGATAATCCCTGCTGATAGTATACAACTGGTATACCTCCGTCCAAATTTTTGCTTACTTCTATTAATATTATAACACATTTTGGCATTTTAACAATTTCTTGCCAAGTTTTTGCATTTACCTCTTTATTTCTTAGAGCAATTTTGTTATAATAATGGACGTTTAAAACATAAAGGAAGAGGCTTGCCTTCAGCAAGGATTCTTCCAATGGGTTGAAACCCGCAATTATTTTTATTTTAGGGAAAGAGGTAATTCCAAATGAAACAAATCTGTGCAATGATCGGTAAGTTTTTTGGCATCATCGCCATTGTCTTCCTGATCCTCGGTATGACCATGCCCCAAAATTTCCTGTGGGTATTGGGTAAAGTAGGTGGCGTCAGCGTGCTTAGCTGCTTGCTTGGCGTTGTAATGTTCGGTATGGGTACTACTTTGAACCTGAAGGACTTTGCTTTAGTTTTGAAGCGTCCCATTGATGTTTTAGTTGGTGCTTGTGCACAATTCTTGATTATGCCTGGCTTGGCTTATCTTTTAGCTACTGCCTTTGGTCTGGACCCCGCTTTGACTGCAGGCGTTGTTTTGGTCGGCACCTGCCCCGGCGGTACCTCCTCCAACGTAATTACCTTTATGTCCAAGGGTGATGTAGCTCTGTCCGTAACCATGACCAGTGTTTCCACTGTATTGAGCCCGATTTTGACTCCGTTCATTACCTACATGATTATCGGCCAAAAAATTGCTTTTGACCCCGTAGGCATGTTCTTCTCCATCGTGCAAATCGTAATTCTGCCTATTTGCTTAGGCTTGGCTGTAAAATCCTTCCTGCCGCGCTTGGCCGAGACCGCTGTGGATTATCTGCCCGCAGTTTCTTCTATCGCCATTTCCTTGATTATCGCCGGTGTTATCGGTGCAAGCCGCGATTTGATTTTGAAGACCTCCGGCCTGATTATTCTGGTTGTAATCCTGCATAACTGCTGTGGTTATGCCTTGGGCTTTGGCCTTGCTCGCCTGTGCGGCATGAGCTGGAAAAAGGCTGTTGCCCTTTCCGTTGAGGTTGGTATGCAAAACTCCGGCCTGGCAACTGGCCTAGCTAAGGCTCACTTCGCTGCTATGCCCGCTGCTACCGTTCCCGGTGCAGTATTCTCCGCTTGGCACAATATCTCCGGCGCAGTGCTGGCTTGGCTCTTCCAAAACTATCTGAATCCTAAATTCGATCCTGAATATGGCAAGGATGAAGCTAAGGCTTAATTACTTTATATAGTATGTTTTTCTCCCCTGATGCATAATCGGGGGAGTTTTTGTTTTTAGTAATGCTATTGCTATGATTTTTGTGCTATAATGGTGATGGATTTTAAGAATATTTTCTTAATTGGGATGGGGAGAATAAAATGAATGATAGAAGACAAATCATGGGTACCTATAAATCCATCAGTGATTGGCATAATTTTCGCTTGCGCCTGTTTTTGGAAGGTATTCTGACAGGCATTTTTGCAGGCCTGGTCATTAGCCTTTTTCGCTGGGGCCTCACTGTGGCTGAGGAATGGCGTGTGGATTTTTACAAGGAGCTTATACAAAGAGATTGGTCGGCATCGGCAATGTGGTTCGTGGCACTGCTCTTTATCGGCGTTGTTTTATATAAGCTTACTTGCCATGAGCCCATGGCAGCTGGCAGTGGCATTCCTCAGGTTAAGGGAGCTCTCTTGGGCCTTATCAAAATGCGCTGGTTCCACATTATGTGGGTGAAGCTTTCCGCTGGCATTATCGGCATCGGCGCAGGTCTTTCTTTAGGTCGCGAAGGACCTTCCATTCAATTAGGTGCGGTAGCAGCACAGGGCGTAAGCCGCCTCTTGGGGCGCACGCGTATGGAGGAGCGTTACCTGATGACTAGCGGTGCTAGCGCAGGCTTAGCTGCGGCCTTCAACGCACCCTTGGCAGGTGTTATCTTCGCTTTAGAGGAGCTGCATCGCAATTTTTCCATCATGGTGCTATTGCCCTCCATGGCTGCGGCTATGACGGCAACCGTCATTTCCCGGGCGCTTTTTGGCAGGGATACCGTTTTTGATATCCCTGATTTGCAGCTTTTGCCTTTACAGCATTATGGTATCGTCGTTCTTGTGGCGCTAGTGGCTGGCTTGGCCGGCGTTGTTTTCAACAAGGGCTTGCTCAATATTGGTCGCTTTTATAGTTTTTCTATTTTCAAAAACCAGCTGCATAAGATAATTTTTGCCTTGCTTATAGCTGGCGTTTTGGGCTTTTATTTGCCTGAAGTCCTCGGTGGCGGCAACAATTTGATCAATCATTTGGCAAAAGCCCCTGTAACATTGCAAATGCTGGTGCTATTTTTAGTAGGTAAGTATCTTTTTACTTTAATCAGCTATGGTTGTGGTGTGCCCGGTGGCTTCTTCCTGCCCATGCTGGTTATCGGGGCGCTCACCGGCAGCATTTGTGCTAATGTATTGGTTGGCTTGGGCCTAATTGAGTCCATATATGCTGCCAATATTGTAGTTATAGCTATGACCGCCCTCTTTTCCTCCTCGGTGCGTGCGCCTATCACGGGCACTGTGCTGATTATGGAAATGACTGCTTCCTACCAACAGCTTTTAACCTTGGCCATTGCTGCTATGGTCGCTTTCGTCATTGCAGAGCTTTTCCGCTCCAAGCCGATTTATGAAGAGCTTTTGAATCGAATGCTTAAGAAGGATAGGCCAACTCATAAAACACTAGAGCAGCGCAATGTGGTAGAAATTTCCATCTGCAGCGGCAGTCGCATTGCTAACAAGCTTGTCAAGGATATCAAATGGCCCCATAATACTCTGTTGGTAGATGTAAAGCGGGGCGAGGAGCAAATTACGCCCACTGGTGATACCCGACTGATGGCCGGTGATTTCATCTATGTATTCACAGAAAACGAGTATATAGAGGAGCTCCAGTCCATGGCTAGCGGTGAATAAAAAGAATATAAAATGGTAAAATAAAAAATATAGCACTTTTTATTTCAATAGATTTATTGTGCTGAAACAATGATGTGCTTAGAGTAAGCGCTTTGGAAGGTGTACAAGCTTTGACTACATTAATTAAAAATGGATTAGTTATAGATCCTGCCAATCTTATTCAGGCCAAACTGAATCTTTTATTGGAGGATGGCAAGATTAAGCTAGTGACAAGGGATGAGCCCGATGCTGATCTTATAATTGATGCAGCAGGTAAGGTCGTTTGCCCCGGCTTTATTGATATTCACATGCATGAGGATTTTGTTGGAGACGATGGCCGTATTGAGGATGATGATCAAAGGTCTATTTTTAGGTGCTCCCTGCGGATGGGCGTCACCACCGTCTTAGGCGGACAATGCGGAATCAACCGTTATGATCCGGTTAAGTATCTTGACCTTGTAGATAAATATGGTGCTCCAGTTAATGTGGCTCTATTGGTTGGGCATGGCTATATTAGAGAAGCCTGTGGCAATAAGGATAAATATGGTCTGGTTACCTCTGAAGAGCTCGCTCTGATGGAGAAAAAAATTGCCGAGGCTCTGCATGCTGGCTGTCTAGGTGTATCGTATGGCATGCGTTATGTACCTGGACTGAATAGAAATGAAATGATTCACACTGCACTGCCATGTGTGGAAAAGCATAAAATGATAGCTGCGCATGTGCGTGATGATGCCGAGGGAATCTTTGAGGCAACTAGGGAATTTTTGGATATCGCCAAAAAGCTGGCTATTCCAGCCCAATATTCACACATCGGCTCCATGGCTGGCTTTGGACAGATGAAGGATTTTTTAGCCATGGTCGCAGAATATAAAATGAATGGTGTGGATGTATCCTGTGACTGCTATCCCTATTATGCCTTTTCCACAATGATTGGGGCCACCACCTATGATGATGGCTGGATGGAACGATATCATTGCGGCTATGATGTTATTGAAATGTGCGAAGGAAAATATAAAGGTCAGCGCTGTACCAAAGAAATTTTTGAAGAGGAAAGGAGGGAGCATCCAGAGCATCTCACCGTGTGCTACGTAATGAAAGAGGAGGATGTGGACCTCGCCTTAAGAACATTGAATGTAATGCTCGGCAGCGATGGTATTATGAACAATGGTCAAGGTCATCCAAGGGCTGCTGGTTCATTTACACGTCTATTCAGTGAATTCGTGCGCAAGGGAAAGCTCTCCCTAGAAGAAGCAATAAGAATGTGTACAGCAATGCCTGCAGAGAAAATGGGCCTGCGTAATAAGGGTAACCTTAGAGCAGGCGCAGATGCAGATATAGTGATTTTTGATCCGGAACGCATTAAGGATAATGCAACCTTCGAAAACCCGACTCTGCCGGGTGAGGGTATTGATTATGTTTTTATCAATGGCGAAATTGCTGCTAAGGATTGTTGTGTTATCAACGGAGCATTAGGCCGTGCGGTGCGCAAATAGTTGAGGAGGGATTTATTATGCAATATGGATTTTGGTCCGTAATTCCACCGCTGGTGACAATCATTTTGGCACTGGCCTTTAAAAATGTTTTTGTGGCACTCTTAGTTGGTGTTTTCCTAGCCAATATGATTTTGGCAGGATGGGGTTTATTTGCTGGACTGAACAATACCTTTTATAGCATCGTTAAGGTTTTCGCATCTAATTCCAATACGATTGTGTTAATGTCTATTTTTCTCATTGGTGCTGTTTTATATTTGATCGAGCGCTCCGGTGGCATCGCTGGCTTCATTGATATCATGGTCAATAAACGTGGCATTATCAAATCTAAAAAGGCATCCGAATTCTTCACTTGGCTTTTAGGCTGCATTGTCTTTACCTCCGGCTCCTTAAGCTGCATGGTTACCGGCTCTGTAGCACGTCCCTTGAATGATAGCATGAAGGTTTCTCATGAAAAGGCTTCCTTCCTAGTTCATTCTACCTCCACTCCAGTCTGCGTTTTACTGCCCTTGAGTGGTTGGCTCGGAGCAATGAGCGGCTACCTTGCTTCTGGTGGCGTGCCCAAGGATGAGGCCATCCAAGTGCTCTTCCAGTCCATTCCTTTGAACTTTTATTGCATGATTGCTGTGTTTTTTGCTCTTGCATCCTGCTTCCTGCCTGTTGATTTTGGTGCTATGAAAAAAGCTGAGCAACGCGTTGATGCAACAGGTGAGCTTGATGATCCTGCCTCCAGCGTTGATGATAATACCAAGGTTGCTGTAGAAGTAGCCAATAATGCAAAGCCCAATGCTTGGAATATGCTGATTCCCATGCTGGTTATGATTGTGGGTATTTTGGCAGTGCTTTTTGTAACTGGTAAGGGTAATCCTACCAAGGGTGCAGGCATGCAGGCTCTGCTGTGGGGCTGCATGTTCTCTGCTGGCTCCATTTGTCTTTTGTGCCTTGTTCAGAAGGTATTTACCCTTGAAAAGCTGACCAATGAATTTATCAAGGGCATGTCTACTATGCTTTCTATTGTGATGGTTCTAGTGCTGGCTTTTGCCATGGGTCCCTTGGTTAAGCAGCTGGATACCGGTCACTATCTGTCCAACATCTTTATGAACTTCCTCAGCCCGGGCCTCCTGCCTGCATTGGTATTTGTCATGGCCATGATTTTGTCCTTTGCTACAGGTACCTCCATGGGCACCATGGCGATTATGGGCTTGATTGCTATTCCCATGGCAATTCAGATGGGCGTGAGCGTGCCTTTAACCGCTGGTGCTATGTTCGGTGGTGCTATTTTCGGCGACCATTCTTCTCCGATTTC
>CAMFET010000037.1 GCA_945949475.1 uncultured Phascolarctobacterium sp. | reverse complement strand
TATTATTTGCGGATACCCAGCTTAGCAATGATTGCACGATAGCGTTCAATATCCTTGCTTTGCAGGTAGTTCAGCAGGCCACGACGTTTACCTACCATTTTCAGCAGGCCACGACGGGAATGATGGTCTTTCTTGTGCTCCTTCAGATGCTCGGTCAAATATTTGATACGAGCGGTCAGTACAGCGATTTGTACTTCCGGGGAACCAGTGTCGCCTTCATGGCGAGCGTTGTCGAGAATTACGGCGGTTTTAGCTTCGCTAGTTAACATTGTGATTTCCTCCTAAAATTTTAAAATTGCCAAAGGCATAGTAGCCGCTGGAGTGGCGCACCACCAAGCCTTGGTTCACATACTGTAATAGTATACCATACTAATGCTGCAAGAGCAAGATACTTCTGTAAAAATTTTTACATTTATCTACAAAACTCTATCTGAAAAACTTTCTAACAGCTGGCGACATTTTTCCTTATCCGCCTGTAGCTGACTGCGCAATTGGTCAATAGAAGCAAATTTTACTTCCCCGCGCACTCTGGCGACAAAATCAATGCTAATGGGTGAATCGTAAATATCACCGCTAAAGTCAAAGATATGCGTCTCTAGTCTAGGTGCAGCCACATCGCCAAAGGTGGGATTATTGCCGATATTGGCCATGCCACCGTAGCGCTGACCATTGACGTTTACCTGCACGGCATATACTCCGCCCAAAGGAATGGCCAGCTTGCTTTCAGCAAGCTCGATATTGGCCGTGGGAAAGCCCAAAAGCCTGCCCCTTTCGTTGCCGTGGGCAACGATGCCGGAAAGGCTGTACAGGCGTCCCAGCATGGCTGCCGCCTCCACTACATCGCCTTCGGCAATGAGGCGGCGGATAGCAGTGCTGCTGATAACGGTAGGGCCATCGCTGACCAGCTCGCGTACCACGAGCTTAAAGCCAAGGCGCTGGGCGCTGGCTGCCAACGTTTCTACTGTGCCTTCGCCACGAATGCCGTAGGTAAAGTTGTTGCCCACAACTAAGCAGCTATAGCCCAGCGCTTGCAGCTGCTCTAGGAACGCTTCCGGCGCGATGCGCGCCACGCTCATATCGAAGGGCACGTCCACCAGCACATCAACCCCTAAATCACGCAAAAGCGACTGCTTTTGCTCTGGGGTGATGAGTGCAGGTGGCACCTTGTCCGGGCGGAAGCACGCAAAGGGGTGGTTGCTGAAGGTGAATACCGCCAGCAACGCTCCGGTGCGATGCGCTTCGTTCCAAGCCGTGCGAATAACATCCATGTGGCCGCGGTGGAGGCCGTCGAAGGTGCCCAGCGCTACCACGCACGGGCGCTCATACTTATGCAATTGTTTTAGTGAAGTAATAACATCCATAACAATTGTGTACCTAAAATATAAAATAATAGCTTTAGTTCGAGGTATCCCCTCTCCGCCGCATCTTGGCTAAATTAATAGCTAAAGTTCGTGGGCGGCACCTCCCCCCAAGGGGAGGCTCTCTATAGCTGAACTATATATTTCTCAAATATCTTCTCTGCCTGCACTTTAGAATCAACGCATTTACCAATACCTAAAAACTCACTATTAGGTCCTAGTAAAGCATATTGTCCATCAACAGTGCCATTTACCGTCGTTCTCACGCCATTAGTAATGCGCGCAGCTTGGTTAGCAGTTAACTCAAGCTTAGGCAAGTGGCTCACAGCAGTAATAGGCTCTGCGCAGCAGCCAGCGGGATTCTCTGCAATCTCCTGCAGTGTATGCGCTTCGTTGAGCAAATAGCTGCCCACCTGCGTGCGCAAAAGAAAGCTCATGGTGCCACAGGTACCTAAAGCGGTGGCAATATCCTCGCCAAGCACGCGAATATAAGTACCCTTGCTGCATTCCACAGCTACAGTAAATGAATACTTAGCAGAAATACTCTCTTTTGGAAGTTTAGCGTCTAGCAGCTCCAGCTTATAAATCTCAATAGGCCTAGCCTTTCGCTCCACCTCTACTCCCTTGCGAGCGAGCTGGTACAGCTTTTGGCCATTGATTTTCACCGCACTATACATGGGCGGCAGCTGTATTTGCTTGCCTAAAAAGCTTTGCAAAACTTCCTTCAGCTTAGCCTCACTAAGCTCAGGCACGGGCATCGTCTTCACTAAAGTGCCACTGTCGTCGCCAGTATCACGCTGCTCGCCTAGTGTGAACTCTGCAATATACTGCTTGCGGCCCTCCATAGCATAGGATAAAAGCCTGGTAGCCGTGCCGGCAAAAACAGGGAGCACGCCGGCCGCATCTGGGTCCAGCGTGCCTCCATGCCCAATTTTTTTCGTATTTAATGCCCGGCGCAAAAAGCCAATCACATCATGACTCGTCATGCCAGGGGGCTTCAAAACATTAAAAATTCCGTCCATTATACAAGCTCGCGCAATTTAGCCAAAAGCTGCTCGCGCGCTTCCTCCACCGGTGCGTAAATGGTGCAGCCTGCTGCCCGAATATGGCCGCCGCCGCCAAAGCTCAAGGCTACCTGGGCTACGTCCACATTGCTAGAGCGCATGCTCACACGTGTCACCTTAGGCTCCACAGCCTTAAACATAATAGCTACCTCTACGCCATCAATATAACGAGGATAGTTCACGAAGCTATCCGTGTTAGCATCCTTGTTATAAAGGTCATTAGTGATGGTGAGATAAGCGATTTTGCCATCAGCATCAAAGGTCAGGCTGGGCAAGACCTTGGCCAGCATTTCTACAGTAAGGCGGGACTTCATATCCAGCTTGTCGCTGATTTCGTTAGGCTGTACGCCCTGCTCCAGCAGCCAAGCACCAGCGCGCATAGTTTTCGGCGTGGTATTGGCATAGCGGAAGGAGCCGCAGTCCGTAGAAATAGCGATATAAAGACACTCTGCAATATCATGGTCCACGGGCCAGTTCATTTCCTGCAGCAGCTCGCACATAATCTCGCCTGTTGCAGCGGCTTTAGCATCAAGATATAGGTAATCTGCAAAGCGAGTGTTGGAAATATGATGGTCTATATTGAGCAGCTGCTTATACTCCACCACCTCGGCCACAATGCCGATGCGGTCGAAGGAGCTAGCATCCACCACGACCAGTACATCGCAAGCAAGCTTGCTTCCCTGCTCCGGCCTTTGAGCCAGCTCAATGCCGGGAATAAAGCCAAAGCTTTTATTAATCAGGTCATCACAGTAAACGATAACCTCCTTGCCCAGCTTTTTCAGGCTCAAGGCAAGGCCCAAGCTGGAGCCCAGCGTATCTCCGTCCGGGCTCACATGGGTACATAAAACAATTTTTTGTGCTGCCTCAAGCAGCTTGCCGGTCTCCAGTAAAGAAAGCTCCTTACTCATGCTGACCAGCCTCTGCCTCGGCCTGAGCTTCGGCCAAGGTCTTTTCCTCTTTATTAATTTTGTCCAGAATGCTTTGGATATGAGCACTATATTCCATGGATTTATCCTTTTGCAGAATCAGTGTCGGCGCAAAGCGTAGGCGAATGCGTTTAGCAATCTCTGTACGCATAAAGCCCAAGGCCTTGTTGAGGGCCTTCCAGGTTTCCTCCTGCTTTTCCTCAGGGCCATACATGCTGATAAATACCTTGGCATAGCTCATATCGTCCGTCAGCTCCACCCCGGTCACAGTCACAAACTGAATGCGGGGGTCCTTCACGTCGTGCAGCAGCATATTGCTGATTTCGTGCTGGATGGCTTCTTGGACTTTTTCAACTCTAAGCCTAGCCATTATTCTACCTCTACTTCTTCCATGTCATAGATTTCGAAAACGTCGCCCTCTTTAAGGTCGCGATATTTTTCCAGCGTAATACCGCATTCATAGCCTTGGGCAACCTCTTTTACGTCATCCTTAAAGCGACGCAGGGAGTCGATTACATCATCATGCAGCACAATGCCGTCGCGGATGATACGTACCTTGGAGCTGTTGGTAACCTTGCCCTCCAGTACATAGCAGCCGGCAATGAGCAGCTTGGAAATAGTAATCAGCTGACGCACCTCTACGCGGCCCTGTACAACCTCTTTGAATTTGGGTGCCAGCATACCCTTAATAGCGGCCTCTACATCGTTCAGAGCGTCATAGATTACGCGATAGGTACGCACGTCAACCTTTTCGGTTTCAGCAGCCTTGCGAGCGTTAGCATCGGGACGAACGTTGAAGCCGATAATGAGCGCATTAGCTGCAGAAGCCAGCATAACGTCGGACTCAGTAATAGCGCCAACGCCGGCATGTACAACAACAACCTTAACCTCATCGTTCTTAATCTTCTCCAAGGAAGCCTTCAATGCTTCAATGGTGCCTTGTACGTCAGCCTTAACAACGATGTTCAGCTCTTTAATCTCACCCTCTTGAATGCGTTGGAACAGGTCATCCAAGGATACCTTGGAGTTAAGCTTAATCTCCTCTTCCTTCTTCTTGGCAATACGTTTTTCAGCAACGCTACGAGCAGTTTTCTCGTCGGTGCTGTCTAAAATATCGCCTGCTTGGGGCACATCGTTGAGGCCCAAAACCTCTACAGGGGTGGAGGGCAGAGCCTTCTTAACCTTTTCACCACGGTCGTTGACCATGGCGCGTACCTTACCAAAGCTGGTGCCGGCAATAATGGTATCGCCGATGTGCAGGGTACCGCGTTGTACCAAAACGGTGGCAACGGGGCCACGGCCCTTATCCAATTGTGCCTCGATGATGGTGCCATGTGCGGGCAGATTCGGGTTAGCCTTCAGCTCTTGCATTTCAGCAACCAAAAGAATCATTTCCAAAAGGTCGGTAATACCGGTCTTTTGATGTGCGGATACGGGAACCATGATGGTATCTCCGCCCCAATCCTCGGGGATGAGGCCGTGCTCAGCCAGCTGTTGCTTAACGTGGTCGGGGTTTGCGCCCATACGGTCCATCTTGTTAATTGCAACGATAATGGGCACCTTTGCTGCCTTAGCATGGTTAATAGCCTCAATGGTTTGCGGCATTACACCATCGTCTGCAGCTACTACCAAAATAGCCACGTCGGTTACTTGGGCACCACGGGCACGCATGGCGGTGAAGGCTTCGTGACCGGGGGTATCCAAAAAGACGATTTGCTTGCCTTGGTAATTAACTTTATATGCACCAATGTGCTGGGTAATACCGCCAGCCTCGCGTGCAGTAACATTAGTTTTACGAATAGCGTCCAGCAAAGAGGTCTTGCCGTGGTCAACGTGACCCATAACAGTGATTACAGGCGGACGGGGTAAACGCTTCTCTTCGGGGTCGTCCACCTCAGGAATTTCGGTGGGGTCCTCCTCCGGAGCCTTTTGACCAACCTCAACGCCAAAGTTATCACCAATCAATTGCGCAGTATCAAAGTCAATATCCTGGTTAATGGTAACCATCATGCCCAGCATGAAGAGAGCCTTGATAACCTCGTTTACCTCGCGCTTAATCAGCTTGGCAAACTCTTGCACATTGATGGATTCACCAATTTCTACATAGGTAGGACGAACAATTTCTGCCGGAGCAGCTGCAGCCTTAGGCGCGTTGTTGGGCTTACGGTTGCGGTTCACAGGCATTTGATGGCCTGCACTGCGGTTAGGACGGCTTTCCTTAGTAGCATAGGAGCCCTTAATCTGCGGCTTTTCCTTGCGGCTCTTGCCTGCATTGCGGCTTTCCTTGCCACGGGGCAGCTCTGCTCTAGCTTCGGCGCGGCTTTCGCTGCGGTTTTCGTTGCGACCTGCGGCGCGGGATGCGTTCATGCTACGGCTTTCACCGTGCACTGCTTGGCCGGGCTGTTGACCTTTAGGACCAACAAAAATACCACCCTGACGCTTATTATCATTGCCACGGCTTTGGCCCTGGCGATTGTCTCTATTTCCCTGTTGGCCATTGCCCCGATTTTGGCCTTGGCGGTTATCGCGGTTGCCTTGAGAAGCATTATTATTACCGCGATTTTGGTTTTGACCGCGATTGTCACGGCCTTGTTGAGCGTTATTATTGCCCTGACGATTTTCCGGGCGGCCTTGTTGGCCATTGTTGCGTTGATTTTGATTGTTTTGCTGCATATTCCTCTGACCGTTTTTATTATTATTTTGCTGTTTGGGTTGTTCCTTCTTCACAGCTTGTGCTTGACGCGGGGGTTCCTGCTTCTTTTCCGGTTTCGGTGCCGGCTTGGGAGGTTCAGGCTTCTTATCGTATGCATTACGAATCACAGCCATCACCTGTTCATCAGCGCCACTAAAATTCTTCTTCTCAAGATTATGCTTCTTGAGCAAATCTAGTACTTCGTTAACGGGCTTGCCATAATCGGCAGCCACCTCGTATATTCTTTTATTACTCATGCATCCACCTCCAGACTAGACATAAGGGGATTTATTTTCCCTGTAGCATGCTGGCGAAATTGCTATCCGTGATGGCGGCGGCAGCTCTTTGACCTTTCCCTATGGCGCTTCCTAGCTCCCAGCGGGTCAACAGCTCCAGCACCGGCACCCCGGCCTGTGCGGCTAAATAGCAAAGCTCCTTTTTGGAGTTGGGCGCAGTGTCCTGAGCCACTACAAGCAGCTGAACCGTACCGGCCTTTAATGCAGCCTTCACTGCAAAATCACCCGATACAAGCTTGCCTGCCTTTTGGGCCAAACCAAGCGCAAAGGCTTGCTTATTGTTGGCCATGCTCCAAATCCTCCAGCAATTGCTGTGTTACAGCATCACTAATGGGCTTTTCTAAGGCGCGCTCCAGACGTTTTTCCTTCACGGCCTTCATGATGCACTCCTTATTGGGGCACACATAGGCGCCACGTCCGTTCTTCTTGCCGGTCAAATCAAGGCTGATTTCACCCTCAGGAGAACGCACAATGCGCAGTAAAGCCTTTTTATCCTTCATTTCGTTGCAGCCCACACATTTGCGCTGCGGAATTTTTTTAACCTTCATCATGCTTCTTGCTCTGCTTCTAAAGCAGCTTCTTCTTCCTTAGCTTGGCTTTCGCTCTTAATATCAATCTTCCAGCCGGTCAGCTTAGCAGCCAAGCGAGCATTTTGGCCTTCCTTGCCAATAGCCAGGGACAGCTGGTAATCGGGCACAACCACGCGGCAAATCTTTTCTGCCTCGTTCACATTGGTGCTCACAACCTTAGCCGGGCTCAAAGCATTGGCAACATATTGAGCGGGGTCCTCGCTGTATTTAACAATATCAATCTTTTCACCGCGCAGCTCGTTCACAATGGTTTGCACGCGCATGCCCTTGTGGCCTACGCAAGCGCCAACCGGATCCACATTCTCGTCAGCGGTATAAACGCTAATCTTAGAGCGCATGCCGGGCTCACGAGCTACTGATTTAATCTCAACGATGCCATCGTGAATTTCAGGCACCTCCAGCTCAAATAAACGCTTTAAGAGGCCAGGATG
>CAMFET010000036.1 GCA_945949475.1 uncultured Phascolarctobacterium sp. | reverse complement strand
TCTGCTTTTCGAGTATGGCGTTCGGCTGGCTGTTTGGGTAGCCGCTACGGTTCTTGGTCAGCTGTTCTTCTCGACCTGTGGCGTGCTAGCTGCTGGCCAAAAGCTGCACACAGCCGTGCTCTGCGGCTTTTCTCTGACACAAATCGGTGAATTTTCCTTCATTTTAGCCACCCTAGGCATGAATTTAGGTGTAACGAGCGACTTTTTGTATCCCATTATCGTAGCCGTTTCCGTTATCACTACCTTCACCACACCCTTCTTTATCAATGCTGCCGAGCCGGCTTATGCCAAGCTAGTCAGCATTCTGCCCCAACGCTTTTTGGACTGGCTCGAGCGCTACACCGACAATAATGATATCAAGGGTGACCAGGATTGGAAAAACCTGCTGACCGATTATGTGCTGCATATGGTCATTTATGCAACACTGCTTTTCGCCATTATGCTGGGCTCCAGTCTCTATTTGCTGCCCTATCTACAGGACAATTTGCAGCTGCCCTATGCTAATTTTATTGCTGCCGCTGCTACCTTTCTTGTAATGGCTCCCCTACTCAGAGCCATCCTAGTAAATCGAGCCGGTAGTGCTGAACTCTTCTCCATTCTTTGGTTTAAACGTCGTGCCAACCATCTTCCCTTAATGATTCTCATTTTGGGTAAAGTACTTTTAGCCTCTTGCTCCCTTTATTTCATCTTCAACGATTTAATGGGTATCCACGGAATACTGGCCTTCGGAGCAATTATCGTGGCTGTTTATTTTATTGCTTCCTCCGACTGGCTCATGGGCGAATATTTGCGCATTGAGTCACGCTTCCTAGTTAATTTGAACGAAAAACATATGCGCAAGCACCGTGAAGCCCAAGGCGGCGAGCAGGGCCATTGGTTTGACGAGGAGCTTTATCTTGCCTATTACAAGGTGGCTGATAATTCGCCCATTATTGGCAAAACCATGAAGCAGCTGGCCGTTCGTCAATACTACGGCTGTAACGTGCTGCAAATACGCACGCCCCAAGCCACCATTGATATGCCCGGTGGCGAAGTTATGGTGACCAAGGGAGCCAATCTTTTGCTCATTGGCAGCGCAAGCCAGCTCAAGATTATGGATGCAGCCATTATCCAACGTCATTTAGAGCTACATCGCCTCTGGGGACCAGTAACCATGCGCCAATTCATGCTGGAGGACCATGCCTATGCACCGGAGCAGCAATTTCTGTCCTTAGCTATCACCATTGATAAGCATTCACCCATTCTTGGCACCTCCTTAAAGGCTGCCGATTTACGCCAAAAATGGAGCTGCTTAGTTATCGGTCTCGAGCGCGGCGCCTTTACAATTACCAACCCCAATGTCTCCTTGGTCTTTGAAGAGAACGATTTGCTATGGGTATTAGGCAAGCAAAAGATGATGAACACGCTGATTAGAGAAGAAATCTTATAATTTATTTAATTATGCCTGTCCTGCGCAAAGACTTCACGCTCTCCTCCATTGTTACCATGCCGTTGCGTGCTCCTGTCTGCAAATACGACTGCAGCTGATGCACTTGCCCCTCGCGTATTAAATGGCGCACGGCATCCGTAGCTACTAAAACCTCGTAGGCAGCTACTCTACCCTGGCCATCGGCCCGAGCAAGCAGTCTTTGGCTAGCCACAACAGCTAAGCTTTCGGCTAGCTGGCTGCGCACCAGCTGCTGATTTTGCTGCAAGCCATCCACAATACGATTGACGCTGCTGGTTACATCCTGCGTATGCAGTGTAGCCAGCACTAAGTGCCCTGTTTCTGCTGCCGTTAAAGCGATGGCCATGGTTTCGCTATCACGCAGCTCCCCAACTAGAATAACATCCGGGTCTTCTCTGAGAGCTGCCCGCAGCCCTCGCGCAAAGCTCGTAGTATCACGCCCTATTTCCCGCTGGTGAATCAAGGATTGGCCAGCGGGATATTCATATTCTATGGGGTCTTCTAGTGTCACAATATGTACGGCTCGAGTAGCATTAATGCGCTGCACCAACGCGGCTAGCGTAGTCGTTTTACCGCTCCCCGTTGGGCCAACAATTAAAACTAAGCCCTGGCTCAGCTCCGTTACGGCCTGCAGGGCAGGTGGCATCCCTAAAGCCTCGCATTCTGGCACCACGTTATTCAAAAGCCGTACCGCCATAGCATATTGATCGCGTTGACGATAAATATTTAGTCGATAACGCTCATTGCCCCAGCGCCAGGCACAGTCGACCTCACCGCGTCGCTCCAAAAGCTGCCGGGTATAATCGGGCAGTAATGCCACAAACTCCGCCAGCTGCGCAGCAGTAACAGGTGTTGGAACAAGCTGCTGCAGGTAGCCGTCAAGCCGCACCATCGGTGCTCCACCCACAGTCATATGTAAATCCGATGCACCCAAACGGCGTGATTCTTGAATTAAACTAATGCACATACTGCGCCTCCCGGCTGCTGCCATAATGCATGGTAGCAGCTATTTCTTCGCCCACAATTCCCGCTCGCCATAGCTCGCTTACTGTGGTTTGCTCAGCCAACACCTTAGCTACAGCGTCTGCATAAATGCTGCGCCAGCCTAAGGCTGCACCATGACTTAAAAGCGCCGCTTTACCAGCACCAGCACTAATCAAATCGCCCATATATTCATCCACCGGCAAAAGCTCCTGCACAGCCAAGCGACCAGCATAGCCAGTGTAACGGCAGTGGCTGCAGCCGCGACCTCGTTTGAGCATCAATGGCTCTTCCCTTTGCTGAGTAGCTAGCTGTAAAAACTGTTGCTCCTGCGCCGTAGGCGTATAATACTCAGCGCAATGGCTACAAATTCGCCGCACCAAACGCTGGGCCAACACACCCCGTAAGGCAGCAGCTAACAAATAAGCCTCCAAGCCCATATCAAGCAGCCGTGCCACTGCACCCACGGCACTATTAGTATGCAGGGTGCTCAGCACCAAATGGCCAGTTAATGCCGCCTGCACTGCCATGGCAGCAGTTTCGCGGTCACGAATCTCACCAACCATAATGATATCAGGGTCTTGGCGCACCAAGGAGCGCAAGCCAGTAGCAAAATCTAAGCCTGCTTTGCGATTCACTGCAACCTGATTAATCCCCTCCAGCTTAAACTCAACTGGGTCTTCAACAGTAACAAGATTAAGCCCCTCCTGCTGCAGCTCCCGTAGCGTGGCATACAGGCTAGTGGTTTTGCCGCTGCCCGTGGGTCCAGTAAATAAAAATAAGCCGTGCGAAGCAGCCAAGAGGCCACGATATGTTTTAAGATTTTGCGAACTCATACCCAAATCCTCTAGTCGCCGCATACCCTGTTCCTGGTCTAAAATGCGCACTGCAACCTTCTCGCCATTGATAGTTGGCAGGGTGGAAAGACGTAAATCGATGCTGCGGCCGGCATAGCTTAACTGCCAACGCCCATCCTGAGGCACTCTCTTTTCAGCAATGTCCATGCTGCTGAGCACCTTCAGCTGGCTCACCAAGGAGCTATAGCTGCTCTGCGGCAGGCGACAAAGCTCCTGCAAGAGTCCGTCAATACGCATGCGAACCCGCACCTCTTTAGCCAAGGGCTCCACATGCACATCACTAGCCTTGTTTCTGATAGCTTCTTCCAAAAGCTGCTGTGCCAACTTGCCATTATTCATAAATTCCATAGTGCATCCCCCTTTATGAAAAGTATTGTCAAGCGCGCTTGCTTAATCCTATTCTAACACATAATTTTCAAAATTCAATACCTAATTGTTTATTTTCTGATTTTTTCTAATTGAGTATTGTTTTTTGATTTTTCTTGCGTTATAATATAGTCGATGCATCAAATAAGCACATTTGTCCACAGGAGGTTTTTGCAATGAAACACTACAGCAATGCTCTTATTTTAGCCTGTATCACTCAGCTATTTTGTTTTGTAGTATCTGCTCAAGCGCAAGCTTCTATCCGTAATCCTTTTCAGGCTCCACCGCCTATTACCAACGAATCTTTTATTGGCGCAAGCACTTCTTTACCACCAGCAGCAATAAACAATCATAGCCAAAGGCTGTATCACCTAAGCTATGCTCAGGCAGGTGAGCTCTCTCAAGCCATCAAGGGACTTTTTAGTGGTGCGCTTGGCGTGGATAAAAGCACGAATAGCCTCATCCTTTATGGTCCTCCCTCCGAGCATCAACGCTTGCAAAGCCTGCTCCAGGCCGTGGATATAGCCACTAAGCAGGTCACCCTTGAGGCGAAAATTATTGCCCTGAGCCAGGAGCATAATAAAAATCTAGGCATAAATTGGAATTGGGACACCATTCCCCAACGAGAAACCAATGGCGATGCCGAGCAGGACGAGAGCGAAACAAGTGATAATGACTTTGGGGGCAGCTTTAAATTCTGGCGTGGCTACAGCTTTCGCTTTAATGCCACACTTAACGCTTTAATAGCTAAGGGTAAGGCCAAGGTTTTGGCCAAGCCACGCATCATCACCATCCCCGGCCGTGAAGCCAGTATTTTTATCGGCGACCACATTCCTGTGCAAACCGAAAAGCACGATAGCGGTGGCTATTACACTGCTACCGAATATTTAGACGCGGGCATTAAGCTGCAGTACCTGCCCCTCATTAGCCAGGATGGCAAAATGGTAACGGCCAAGGTCCACACAGAAGTCAGCACGCCTGTGCTTATTAGCGAGCTTAAAAATTATCGCATTACTAGTCGCACGGCCGATACCCATGTGCGCATGTTTTCCGGTCAAACCCTGGTTATCGGCGGCCTAATTTCTGAGGAGGAGCAAAACTCCCTGCAAAAAATACCCTTTCTAGGCGATTTGCCCCTTTTAGGCAAGCTTTTTAGCAACCGAACTAAAAGACGCAGCAAGGTTGAGGTGATGCTGTTACTCACGCCCCACATCACCGATGCTGGCTCCTCCCCGGCCATTTACCAGCAGCCTATCGAAGGCTAAAAAAAGAGCTACTAGCCATCATCCGCTAGTAGCTCCATATAATATTGGGTTATTTACGTATTAAGATATACTGTTTATAAATTCTCTTTAAGCAGGTTGCGGCCCAGCATGCGGTTATACTCCCATGCTCCCTTACCCTCACGCTGTTCAAATTGATTCATAATAGCATTAATTTCGTCAGCATAATGCACAATAAAGGCTTCACGCGTTGCGCAGGCCACCGGAGACCCCTTTTCGTTCTCACCATGATGGGACAAAAGAATATGCTGCAGCTGCTCCAAACGGTTGGGCGGAATGTTCAGCTTAGCGGCTGCCTCCTGCACCATTAAGCTGGTAATGACAATATGACCCATAAAGCGTCCTGTGTTCGTATAAGGAAAGCCAATTTCAGAAGAAATCTCTTTAATCTTGCCTAAATCATGTAGCAGCGCACCGGTAATTACCAAATCCTTGTCCACGCCTTCCACCCTGTCCGCCATGGCAACAGCTAAGTCTGCCACATCCACTGAATGCTGCAGCAGCCCGCCAATATAAGCGTGATGCAGCTTCATACCCGCTGGGTTATGTACAAAGGCATCATAGGTATTGCCACTAAACACAGTCTCTAACAGCTTGCGCAGAGTGGGAGTACGCACAGCCTTGATATAATTGGCCAGCTTATTCTTATAAGCCTCCACATCAAAATTACCTGTGGGCACCAAATTACTGATATCGTCGCCGGGAACTAAATCTGCTAAGCCATTCAACAACAGCTGCAGCGACATATCATTGGCAATTTTATTGATGTCCACACTGCCGCTGATCAAAAAAGCTGTGGGTCCCTCCAAATTACGCATTTTTTCGGCCAAGGCAGTTTCAAAGCAGATAAAAGCTACGTGGCCACTATTATCCTCTAAAATGCCACGAGCAAAAACACCTCCCTTAGAGGTTATGCCCACCTTTTGCACTCGCACCAAAGCGGCTTGACGCAACACCTGTTGCCCAGCCTTCAATTCACTAAGCATCATGATTTTCACCTTCTAATCTATATGCATAAGCATTTAACAATATATTTTCAAGCCAAGATTAGCTTTAGCTTCTAAACATGCTTTAAAAGTAGCTCCTCCTTGGCCACCTTCAGGGTAATATTCCAATCCTTTTCCGTAAAACGCAGGGATAATCTATCTGCCCAATTCTCCAATATCGGCCATTCTGTGCATTGGTGACCAGCATCAATAATATTCAGGCCGCTAAACACAGCTCTTTGTGCATCATGATATTTTACATCGCCCGTAAGTAGTGTATCGGCCTTTTGGCGCAGTGCTTCCTCAATCAAATCGCTGCCAGCACCACCACACACTGCTACCTTGTGCACCGCGCGGCCTGCATCACCAATTACTACGTAATCAGCACGCAGCTGCTTCTTTACATGCTCGGCAAACGCCTGCAGGCTGCATTCTTGCACATAACCAATTCGTCCCAGGCCATTATTATTATCTAAAACATCTTCATCAGTAATGCCCAAACGCTTTACCAAGGCATCATTAACACCGTTGGACACACAATCCAGATTCGTATGCGCACTGTAAACAGCAATGCCGTGCTCTGCAAGCTGCAAAAGCAGCTCCTGCTGCCAATTGGCATCTGTAACCTGTGCTAAGCGTTTAAAAATAGCCGGATGATGCGTAATCAGCACATCGGCCTTGAATTCAATGGCCTGCTTTACGGTACTAGCCGTCATATCTAGCGCTAGCATAATTCTATGCACAGCCTTGCCGCGTCTGCCCAGCAGCAAGCCCACATTATCCCACTCCTCCGCCAAATGAGGTGGGGCCATTTCTTCTAAAAGCTCAACTAATTCTGCAACCGTGATTTGTTTTTTCATAAAGCAACTCCTTCGGCTTAGACAATTAATTTATACTTCCACTAGCTTATCCTTATACTTAGCCTTGAGCTCTGCCAAGGCCTGTGCCAGCTGTGCAGTCTCTTGATACTTTGCGCTGGCCTTTGCACGTTCACTACGAGCCATATTAGCTAAAAGCTCCTGTAGGCTAGCTTCCTGGCGTGCAAATTGCTTCGCCAATAAAGCATGCCCCTCCCGCAGCAAAGCAGGCCCAACTAAATATTCTGCTTCGCTGTAGCCGGCAGGCTCTATTAGCCCACAAGCAGCGTCGCCAGCACCACTATTGGGCATAGAATAATCAGCTTCGCGTTCAGCACAGATGATTTCGTAAAAATGTGGCTCATCCTCTACTAGTTCTTCATGAATAATATGCCAGCCCTTATTCACCAGCCAACGGCGCAAGGCAGCAGCTCCGGCCATGGGCTGGAGAATAAGACGTCGTACACTAAGCGCAATGGGCATATCCGCTGCCAAAATACTGCTAATTGTGCTACCACCCATACCGCAAATGGCAATGCAATCTACCTCACCAGGCTTGAGCACCGCTAGGCCACTACCCTGACGCACGCTGATGGCAGCGGCAGCACCAT
>CAMFET010000035.1 GCA_945949475.1 uncultured Phascolarctobacterium sp. | reverse complement strand
AATTCCATGGGCAAGACTCACGATGAAAAGGTTCTCCGCATTTTCTTCCCCGAAAAGTTTGAAGACTAACTTTATGTTCTAAAACATTTAGCCCCCTGCTTTACTGAAGCTTCAGTGTGCAGGGGGCTTTTACTCATGTAACGAAACGTTACTCAAAATATATGTTCGCTATTATTTTACCATGGTATATGCTTTACTCTGCTGCGGGAATCCCTTCAGCAGTCTTAATATTTTTGCGCACATCCTCACAACAGCTGTGGAACTGTATTTTTTCTTCCTCTGTCAAAGGCAGCTCCAGCACCTGCTCGATACCATTTTTGCCAATTAGGCAGGGCACACCGATAAAGAGATCCCGCTCACCGTACTCTCCCTCCAGCAAGGTGCTAGCAGGCATAATGCACTTTTCATCATTTAAAATGCAGCGCACCATGCGAGCTGCTGTAGAACAAATACCATATTCGGTGCAGCCCTTGCCGCTGTAGGTTACCCAGCCGCCACCAATGGCCAGTTTTTGCAGCTCCGGCTTATCAAAGCCAAATTTCTCCGGCATTTGTTTTTCTAACACGCTCAAGGGCACACCGCCAAAGCTTACACAGCTCCAAGCAGCCATTTGGCTGGCCCCGTGCTCGCCAATCATATAGGCACTAATAGATTGATGTGCTACACCTGTTTGTAAGGATAGCTTAGAAACTAAACGGGATGTATCTAGACCTGTACCAGTACCAAAAACCTGATTCTTAGGCAAACCGCTTTCCTGCCACAGCAAATGGGCAATAACATCACAAGGGTTAGTAATATTAACAATAAAACCTTTAAAACCACTAGCCATAACCTTACCAATATAGCTTTTTACTTGCGCAACAGTGTAGCTCATCTCATCCAAGCGATTATTGCTAGCGCACAAAGTGATATCACCAATACAATTAACAATGATATCGCAATCCCCTAAATCAGCATACGTTCCTGGCTTTACCTCTACCTTATGAGGTGCATACATTTGGGCATCCCTCAAGTCCTGTACCTCACTAACAAGCTTACCTGCCTTGGGATCCACTAGCACAAGCTCTGACACGATACCTTGAATAATCAAGCTATATGCCACATGAGCTCCCACATGTCCTAAGCCTAATACACCTACTTTTCTTGTTTGCATAAAATATTCCTCCTCATTTCCTAAAAGCACAAAGAGCAAGCACCCTTTGTTATAAGTGACTCCTTTGGCACTTGCTCTAAAACAACTATTTATCTAAAATCGGTAGCGTAGCAGAAGCATGTCCCATAATAGTAATGGTATAATCGGCTTTGCCCTGCTTAGCTAATTTGGCGGCGGCCAAGTCCCAAGCCTCCTGCAGGGTTTTGCAGGGTACATGTCCAGTTTTGCGCACAAAGTCAAAGTTTTCTGGACGTGTAACAAGATACGCAGTAACATCGTTCACGATGCAACGGGATTTAAAGGCTACAAAGGCCGGAATCGTGAAATTAGCACGAATATCCTTTTCAAATTGCTCCATATCGTTGCGGCTAAAGCAATCGGTAAAGATAGCAGGCTCTTTAATATCGGGGCAATCCAGTGTAAAAATCATGATACCGCCCTTTTTCACAGCGAACTGTGCATTCATATGGCATTTAGTTGCTTGATAAAGGTTCAAATCCTTGGGATAGCCACCTGCGGAAGCGATGACAACGTCAGCCAATTGCTTAATATGCACACCACTCATAGCAAGCAAATCCTTGCAGCCCTTAGCCCAGGCCTCATACCAATGACCGGCTACAATTTCACTAATTTCGCCATCAGGAGTGAAAACTGTGTTCAAAAGGAAGTCGGGATCTAATAATGCTGCACTTTCCTTCATATCCTGATGGATGGGGTTGCCCTCCAAAAGGCTGGCATCACAATCCTTGTTGCAGCCACCACCCTCAACAGGAGACATGGTCATGCAATGGTTCATCATAATGCTATCATAAGCTGCCACACCGGGCATCACTGCCTTGCGCCCACCGCCGAAGCCAGCAAAGGGATGCAACGTTACTGCGCCTGTTAAAATAACTCTATCTGCATTAGCAACATATTTATTAATTGCTACCTCATTGCCAAAGGAGGTTTTGCCTAAGGAAACCATATCCTCCTTTTTGCGGCTGTCGTGCTGGATAATGCGCAGACGGCGTACCATTTCCTCACCGCAAACAGTGATATCCTCTTCATGAGTGTGGCCACGGTGAGTACCGGTTGCAACTACAACAGTAATATCCTCATCCTTAACACCAACATCATTAAGCTCTTCCACAATGACGGGCAAAAACTCTTTAGTACCGCACAAACGAGTAATATCGCTAATAATAATTGCCACGCTCTCCCCTGCCCTAACTATCTCACGCAAGGGCTTAGTGCCAATAGGATTACGCAGTGCCTCCTTCGCCGCAGCCACTACATCATTACAAATAGTAGCAGCATTGCCATGTATATCATAAATCACATGCTCCTCCGGCAGCAGCACCTCTTCCTGGCGTTGGCCGATGGGTAAAAAAAACTTTTTCATCATTAGACCTCCAAAGATTATCTACTGTCATTATACATTATTTATGCCAAAAACAAAAGGAGAATATCACAAAAAGATACTCTCCTTAACACTTTTAATCAAAATTTTACCATTTACCAGCGTTTACTGTTACGCCAATACTCACTGCGCAGTAACGCCAAGGCTGTAAAAAGCTCCAAACGACCTAAAAGCATACCTAAAGCCATAGCAATTTTAGCACCAGCAGGTAATTCAGCATATGTTCCCGTAGCGCCAATGCTACCAAAAGCCGGGCCTACAGAGGCCAAACAAGAAGCAACACCAAAAATTGCTTCCTCAGGCGCTACACCGCTAGCCGTAGTTACCAAGGTTAGCAACGCCACGACAAAGATATAAACAAAGAAAAAGCGACCTATGTTCATGACTGTAGGCATCGATAATCTTGCTTTGCCATAATAAACCGTCAACAGCATTTGCGGATGCAAGGTACGACGTAGCTCCGCTGCTACAGTCTTGACCAATACAATCAGTCGGCAGATTTTGATGCCGCCAGCCGTGGAGCCCGCACAACCACCGGTAAAAAACATTACAGCCAGCATCATCCGAGCAAAGGAAGGCCATTTATCATAATCATCAGCTACAAAACCGGTGGTGCTAGCAAAGGAAGCTACATGGAATAAAGCTGACCTAAAGCCGTTTTCAATGGAATAACCATTCACGAGGATAATATTCACAGCAATGGCCACAGAAAAACACAGGACCATAACCACATAAACCTTAAATTCTAAATCCTCCCACAAAGCCTTAAAGCCGTTTTGTGTTACTTGGTAATACACAGCAAAGTTACCTGCAGCTAGCACCATAAAAACACTCAAGGCATATTCAATCATGGGGCTCTTAAAATGGGCCACACTAGTGTTATAATCCGAAAAACCGCCTGTTGCTATGCAAGAAAAAGCATGGTACACAGCATCATAAGCATCCATGCCCATACCCCGCAAAATACCGGTAAGGATAATTGTGAGCAAAAGATAAATATAAAAAAGCGCGATAGCCGTAGTGCGGATGCGCGGCAGAATACGGCTGTTAGAAAAGCCTGTTACCTCGGCATTATAAAGATACACCGCAGTCCCTGACATCGAAGGCAGCAAGGCCACGAAAATGACAATGATACCGATACCGCCTATCCAGTGATTCATGGCTCGCCAAAAGAGCAAGCTTTTAGGCAAAACCTCCAAATCGCTAATAGACGTTGCCCCTGTAGTCGTCAGGCCCGACATGGCTTCAAAGTAAGCGCTAACAGGATCCAAAACCTGTAAAAAGACAAAGGGTAAACCTGCCAAGCCTGCTGCAAGAATCCAAGCGAAAAAAACAGTGCCAATACCCTCGCGCACGGAAATATCCTTATGAGAAGCATCTCTCCCATAAAACTGTAGAGCATAACCCAAGCCTACCGCTAGCAAAATAGAAAAAAGAAACTGTAGGTAACATTTTTCGCCATAATATAAAGCCATACATAGATTAATGACCTGTGCAGCGCCCATCAGCACTGATATTTTGCCCAAAAGATAGGAAATTACCTTAGTATTCATACTTTATCCTCCAAACAAATTACCAGTTTTGTTTATCACGCCAAAAATCAGGGCGCATAATGGCTAACAAAGTAAATATTTCCAAGCGACCTAAAAGCATGGCTATTACACTAATAAACCGTGCCCAATCCGGCAGATTGGCATAGGTAGATGTGGGGCCAACAATGCCAAAGGCAGGACCAACGCTGCTCATGCAGGCTGCCACGATACCAAAGGACTCTAGCACGCTAATGCCGGAAATACTAATCAGAACGGATAAAACCATAAAGACAAAAATATACAAAAAGAAGAAACGTGTTATGTTACCCACTATAACTGGGTCAATATCCCGCTTCCCCATTTTTACAGAATAAATAATGCGTGGATGCAAGGTGCGCAAAAGCTCTGCCCAACCAGCCTTTAACAAGATTACCATACGCGAAATCTTGATGCCGCCAGCGGTGGAGCCACTACACCCACCTACAAACATCAGCATCAACAACACATAACGACTTAGGCTGGGCCATTCATTAAAATCGTCTGAAGCAAAGCCAGTAGTGCTAGCTATGGACACAGCCTGAAAAAAGCTGTGCCGTAATGATTGCGCAAAATCAAGATAATTATGAAGATATAAATCACCACAAATCAAAATAGTTGCTAGCAAAATTAGCGCTAAATAATAGCGATGCTCACTATCTTGCTTAATGGCCTGCCAATCTCCACGCCATAATTTATAATAGAGTGAAAAGTTCATACTAGAAATAAGCATGAAGACTATCGCTATAACCTCTACCGCTACATTATTGAAGGAAATTAAGCTATCATGATAATAAGAAAAACCGCCTGTGGCCATAGTGGCTAAGGCCAGGTTAAAGGCCTGATAAAAGGGTAGGCCCGATAGCATCAATAATCCTATCTCCACCCATGTTAAGACAAAATAAATGGTTAAGATTAAAGCAGCAGATGCCTTAATCTTAGGCAAGGTGCGTTCTGCCACAGCACCAGGAAGCTCTGCATTGAATAGATAGCTGGTGCCACCATTCATTTGGGGCATGATGATAATGAAGAGCATTATTACCCCAATACCACCTGTCCAGTGAGTCAAGCAACGCCAAACCAAAATACTAGGTGGATAGTCATTAAAGGAGCGTGCGGTTGTAACACCAGTTGTCGTGAAGCCTGAAACGCTTTCAAAAATCGCTGCTAGAGGGTCAGCAGGATTAAACAATAGATACGGTATGGAGCCTAAAAAGCACACCAACAGCCAGCCACAGCCTACTACGGCAATAGCCTCGCGCACGCGCAGCCTTTGGCGAGCTCGCTCGCTGGCATATAAGTTCAAAAAGGAAGCAACCGTCACAGAAGCTATCAAGCTAAAGCCAAAAATCCAAATATGCTCCCTATCTGCATAGAGGGCTGCCAACAATGGTATGATTAACACACCACACATGGCCAAGGTCAGCTTCGATAAAAGACGATTGACTAGTTTGAAATCCATAATTATTAGCCTCTACCTTCGAAAAGAGGTACGGTAACCTTGGATAATTCACTCTTAATGAAGAGAATGATACGGTCGTTCGCATGCAGCACAGTATTACCATTGGGAATATAAGCTTCATTATCGCGCACAATAGCACAAATTAAGCATTCCTGTGGTAGCTTAATATCACGCACAGCTAAGCCATCTACCTCGCTGCCATGGCCAACAATAATTTCCAAAGCTTCGGCCTGGGCCCCCTCTAATAAGGACAGAGAAACAATGCCACCCTTGCGCACGAAACGCAATACCTCACCAGCACTAAGTAAGCGGGAGGACAAAACAATATCCACGCCCACCTTTTCCATAAGCTCAATATATTCATTGCGAGCTACACGCACAATAGTTTTTTGAGCTCCTAAATGCTTTGCTAACTGTGCCAATAATAAATTCAGCTTATCATCCTCTGTCAAGCAAATAACTACATCGGCCTCGGAGATACCCTCTTCCATCAGTAAATCGATATCGGTACCATCGCCACACAGGACAAGGCCTCTATTGAGCTTGGATGCTAACAACTGACAGCGTTCTCTACTCTTTTCAATAACCTTTACCTGAATTCCCTGTGCTTCCAGCATCGGTGCCAAAAAACGTCCAGTACGGCCTGCACCGATGATCAGCACCTTTTCTAGCTTATCATAGGTATTACCAAAGGAGTTTTCGAATTCTCGAATTGCCTCGTGCTTGCCAACAAAATATACATTATCACCAGGCATCACAAAATCATTACCACGAGGAATAATCATGCGATGACGGCGAAATACCATGGCCATAAGAATATCCTTAGGGATTTGCAAATCCTTTAAGGGGATATTAATTAAAGGAGAATCCTCTTTAATCTTGGCCTCGAACATGCGCACCCTGCCCTCTGCAAATTCATCTACGTTCAATGCGGAGGGAGTCATAAGAATATGATCTATTTCGACTGCGGTAATGCGTTCAGGATTAATAACTAAGTCTATTTTCATATCCTGATTAAGCATTTCCGGGGCATGCACGGCATAATCTACATTACGAATACGTGCAACAGTGTGCTTTATGCCGTTCTTCTTTGCTAAAAGACAAGTAACCATATTTACTTCATCACTATCAGTACAAGCGATGATAACATCAGCATCACGCACATCTGGATCAGCAAATATTGTGGGGCTGCAGGAATTGCCTTCGATGGCAAGCACATCTAGGGAGTTTTGGACAACTTCTTTGCGTTTAGGATCAATTTCAACAACTACAACATCAAATTGGTCCTCAGCTAAAAGCTGTGCTATACTAAAGCCCAGCTTGCCAGCGCCAGCTATTATAATTCGCATTGTAAGCGCTCCTTTTTCATCTTATAGTTCTTTATATTATAGCATAAATAGTGATTTTAGTATATAGGCAGCTATCTATTACGCTCTTATGTACCGGCTATCTATCCTCAGTCGGCTCAGAAGTTTAAGACTAATTGAAATTCGCAATTTCCTTTATGTTGTTCTATAGCAAGAAAAAGTTGTGCTTACTCCGCGAAGCGAGGATATGGTAAAGCATTTTTTGCTAAGCTTTTTTGTGCGAGCAAAAAAGCGTGGCGGTCCAGCATGCAATGCTGGTGGGTTTCTTGGCACTTCTTTGCCCATACAAAGAAGTGCATTTGATATTAAAGAATATTGACAAAGGCCGTGGCAGCTATCTATCACTATCTTCCATACTGGATATCTTTCATCAATAGGTTCAGTAATTAAGACTCATTGAAATTCGCAATTGGCTAATCATCGCTCACTGCGATTTTTGACGCGAATTTCG